>NZ_JAXION010000032.1:0-40131 GCF_049311045.1 Rhodococcus sp. 7Tela_A2
CTGCCCGCCCGCACGGCCAGTCGGCGCAGGTTCCGGATCAGGACGGGGTCGCCACTCGCGGTCCTGTGGCCGCGACCTCCGGAGACGATGAGCGTGTCGGCTCTGGCAAGGGCACCGAGCCTGGCCTGCGCCGGAATCGTCAGGCCGGAATCGCACATGATCTGCCCTGCGGTCACGCCGGCGAGCACCACGTCGTACGGCGGGTCGGCACCGAGCCGGTTCGCCATGTCGAATGCGGACGTCACCGAGGCGATATCGAGAAGTTCGCTGCCCTCGTACGCCACGACCACAACGCTGTGGACTCCCACGATGTCAGCGTAGGCGCGTCGCGCCCGTGCCGGTGGGACTGGAATCCCAGGATTCCGGACGAGGTAGGCCGACGGTATTGCCGGGGCCGCGTGGCCGCTGCGACGCTTCGGACATGAAGGCCGACAGGCGGGACCCGCGCCCTGACGCGAAGGTGCATCGGGTGTGCCGAGCGGGATCGTCATCTGTCCCTCGGGAAGCGGGCGCGTGATGAGCCGACGACGGCGCATGATGCGCTGGTCCGCCGCAGGGACGGCGACCTTACTGGTGATCGCCGCCGCCGTGGGCGCGGGTTGGCTGTGGAGGCTGCCGTCGAATCCGCAGGCGGGAACGCCGTCACCGATCGCTGCAGACGAAGCACACTCCACGGTGGAAGCGCTGGCCCCGCCGAAACGACCCGACCGCCCGTTGGTCGCCGTCGTCGGAATCAACGACGCCACCGAAACCACCGACTACCTGATGCCCTACGGCATCCTGCAGCGGGCGGATGTCGCCGACGTGTCACTCCTGTCCACCGGACCCGGCCCTGTGCAGTTGTATCCGGCGCTGAGGGTGCAACCCCAGGCGACCGTCGCCGAGTTCGACGCGCAACACCCAGACGGCGCCGACTACGTGATCGTCCCCGCGATGAGCCGCGACGACGACCCCGCGGTGCTGCAGTGGATCAGCGCGCAGGCGAGCAAGGGAGCGATCGTGATCGGAGTCTGTGCCGGCGCGAAAGTCGTCGGCCGAGCAGGTCTGCTCGACGGACGGAAGGCCACCACGCACTGGTACTACCTCGACGAACTGCGCGAGCACACCCCCACCGTCGAATACGTTCCGAACCGGCGGATGGTGGTCGACGGTGGCGGCGCCACCACCACCGGGATCACCGCGTCCATGCCCATGATGTTGACCTTGATCGAGGCGATCGACGGCCCGGACACCGCGCGGTCGGTCGCCGAGGACCTCGGCGTCGCCGTGTGGGACGCCCGGCACGACAGCGCGGCGTTCACGTTCACCCGCGAGTTCGCGTGGACCGTGCTCACCACCACCGCGGCGTTCTGGAATCGGGACGAGCCCATCCTCGAGCTCACCCCCGGAATCGACGAGGTCTCGGTCGCGTTGGTCGCCGACGCCTGGTCGCGGACCTACCGCTCCACCACGGTCACCGTCGCCGACGACGCGGCCGTCACGACCCGTGGCGGTCTGCGACTGCTGCCCGATCGAGGCTCCGTCGACCCACCCGGCGGGCACCGCCTTCCGCCGGTGACCGGCCTCCCACCCGCGGCAGCGCTGGACGATGCGCTCGCCGCCATCGCGGCCCGATACGGCAGCGACACGGCCGACGTCGTGGCCATGCAACTCGAATACCCCGACGGGAGATGAGATTCGCCGGAAGGTCCGAGGGCGTCCGTCCGGGGAGACGCCCCCCGAGGAAGCACACGAGGAGGAAGACAATGACCGTGTACGAGAAGATCATCGATGATGCCGGCATGCCCCCAGTGGTCGACCGACACGAGTGGGAAGCCCGGATCGACGCCCTGCGCGAGCGGGAGAAGGCGCACACGCGCGAGGGCGACGCTCTGGCCGCCGCTCGACGGCGACTCCCGATGGTCGAAGTGGATGCCGGGCTCACCGTGACCGGAGCAGACGGGCCGGTCAGCGTGCTCGACGCGTTCGAGGGGCGACGCCAGCTGCTCGCCTATTACTTCATGTGGCACCCCGGCCGCCCCGCCGCCGAACAGTGTGACGGGTGCACCTGGTGCACCAGTCAGGTTGCGGAACCGTCCTACCTCAACTCGCGCGATATCACCTTCGCGGTGTTCTGCCAGGGACCGTACGACGAGAGCGTCAGGTATCGCGATTTCCTGGGCTGGACCATGCCCTGGTATTCGGCGCTGCCGTCGCTGGACGCACTCCTGCAAGGCCACCCCGTCGGCATGATGAACCTGGTGGCCTACCTGCGCGACGGTGACCGTGTCTTCGAGACCTACTGGACGACCCGGCGCGGCGTCGAGGCGATGGACTACAGCTACGCACTGATGGACTTGACCGCCTACGGGCGCCAGGAACTGTGGGAGGACTCTCCCCCGGACTGGCCGAAGACATGGCGGGGACCCGAGGGCTACATGGAGCACGACGGGCGGCCCATCGCCCAGTGGCCGCGCGTGGAAGCCGGACGTTCCGATGCACTCACCCCCGGAGCCGGAACGGGCTGATATCGGTCCTGCACCTCAGGACCGAGTCGGTTGCGGCTTCGGCAGAGTCCCGCCTCGTTCATGCGCCCGTAACTGCGGGACATAGTTTTTTCACGTACCGGGTATCCGCTCCTGTGCGCCTCGACCCGGACGATCGCCGCCGTCCCGACCGTGGGATCCAGATCCGCGACGTTGCTGAACACCTCCGTGTTGTTCTGTCTGCCGGACCTGCCGATGGGCACGACCGCACGGTCACCGGCATCAGCGACGATTCCCGAACGGTGCAGCCCGGCGATCTGTACGTGGCTCTTCCCGGACACCGATTCCACGGCCTCGACTTCGATGCCGATGCTGCGGCCCGCGGCGCGGTCGCAGTCCTCAGCGACCGGCCTTCTCGACTCCTGCCCACCTTGATCGTGGACCGGCCCCGCGACCGGGTCGGCAGGCTGGCGTCCTGGATCTACGGCCATCCCTCGCACGAACTGCAGGTCCACGGCGTCACCGGCACCAACGGCAAGACGAGCGCGACCTATCTCCTCGACGCCGCCCTCGCTGCCACCGGTGTCGTCACAGGCTTGATCGGTGGTGTCGTCGTCCGGGGACCGGAGAGCACCCGGCCCGCTACACACACCACGCCGGAAGCCGCAGTGATCCATCGGACCCTCGCGGAGTTCCGGGACCAGGCCGCGAGGGCGGTGACACTGGAAGTGTCGTCGCACGCCGTCAGCCACGGCCGCGTCGACGGTGTGCGGTTTCGTACGGTCGCCTTCACCAATCTCGGACCCGACCACCTCGATTTCCACCACACGATGGAGGAGTATTTCGCCGCCAAGGCGGCGCTGTTCACCTCCGACCGCGCGCAAGCGGCCGCGGTGAACATCGACGACGAATACGGCAGACGACTGGCCGCCGCAACGGACCTACCGGTGTGGACGCATTCGACGCGCGACCCGGGCGCCGACGTGTACGCAGACTCGATCCGGTGCGACGTTCACGGCAGTACCTTCACCGTGCACACTCCGACCGGTCACGCCGGAGTCCGTCTGGCCCTTCTCGGCCCCCACCAGGTGTCCAATGCACTGACAGCGCTCACCTCGATAGCCGCAGCAGGGCACGACGTCCTGCAGGCCGCCGCGGGCTTGGAAACTCTCGCCTGCGTGCCCGGCCGACTCGAGCGCGTCGAGGCCGACCACGGCATCCTCGGCCTGGTCGATTTCATGCACAACACCTCCGGACAGCAGGAACTACTGCCGTTCCTGCGGTCGCTGGCAGCCGAGCGCCGACTGATTCTCGTGATCAGCGCGACCGGAGAGCGCGATCCCGGAAAGCGCTTTCCGATCGGCCACACCGCGGCGACCTACGCCGACATCGTGGTCGTCACCGACGACAGTCCGTACAACGACGACCCCAGGCTCCTCAGGGAAGCGGTCGCCGAAGGCGCACATGCCGCGCACAGCGCCCACGTTGTCGTCGAAGGCGACCGTCACCGCGCTTTCGAGATCGCCGCCTCCCACGCCGGGCCCGGGGATGTTCTCGTCGTGGCGGGACGGGGCAGTGAGCAGCGCCTGGTCTCGGGCGACTCGGTGCGGATGTTCGACGACAGGGAAGAACTGGAACGCGCGCTGCAGCGGATGCAGCGCAGTGTTCGAAGGACCCGAACCGGTCGTGAGACCCGCGGACGCTGATCGGGAGACACGGGCGACCGGCCCTCCCCACTTTGGGTTCGTGCGCGTCGACACGGCCTCCGGCCGGATGCTTCCCGTGTAAGTTCCGGTTATGCCCGACGACGTCACCGGGATCAGCACACTCGCCGAAGCCCAGCAGACGCTCGCGTCTCAACCGTTCAGTGTTCTGATCGGAGCACAACTCGTCGTGTACACGAGGGGCCGCGCCGAACTGGAGATTCCGCTCAGACCGGACCTGTTGCAACAGTTCGGTTTCGCACACGGCGGGGTTCTGGCCTATGCGGCCGACAACGCACTCACCTTCGCCGCCGGTACGGTCCTCGGCCCATCGATCGTGACGACAGGCATGGCCCTCGATTACCTACGTCCGGCGAAGGGCCCGCGACTGCGGGCGGTCGCGACCGTCCTCAACGGCGGCCGGACGCAGGCGCTGTGCCGATGCGAGATCTACTCCGTCGACGACGACTCGGTCCAGAAGCTTTGTGCCGCTGCCCAAGGTGGGGCACGCGTCATCGACCTGACCCGGTAGCCGCCGTGGGCGGGATCGGGTCGTTCGGGACGATGAACGACGTTGTGCAGCACATGACGGCCGATTAGTCACTGGTTCTATTCGGGCCGACCGTAATTCGTGACGTGACGCCACCACGTTGGTTGGCTGCCTTCATGACAGACGAACCTCAGCGTGTGGATGCCGCGCGCACCACCTTGCTCAACGAGGACTGGGCCGCAGTCGTCGCGGGCCTGATCCTCATCGCCGCCGTGTTGCTCGGCGTGATTCCGTCGGGGCTGGTCCCGTGAAGACGCGAGATAGCGACGAGCGGAACGCCGCCGTCGAGACCGAGAGCGCGCCCCGGGCAGACGGTGCAACGAAGGTCGAGGCGGCACCCGCACCGCGTCCCTCCGCTCCTGCATGGGCCGCGGCGGGCGTAGCCGTCGTCATCGTGCTGGGTGGCCTCACCAGATTCCTCGAACAGAACGTCCCGGACTGGGCCGAGGGAGGACCCTTCGAGCGGGTGGCGGGAGCGATCGAGTTCCCCGTCTATGCGATCGCGATCGGCCTGCTCGGGAATCTCGTCCTGACCCGCACGGGCGTACGCGACAAGCTTTCTGGTGGTTTCCGCACCGAGTTCTTCATCAAGACCGGGCTGGTTCTGCTCGGCGCATCCATCAACCTGACCGTGCTCGCGACGGCAGCCGGGCCGGCGATCCTGCAAGGTCTGCTGCTGATCACCGCCGTGTTCTCGTTCAGCTGGTGGTTCGGCGGGAAACTCGGGCTGGACGAGAAGCTGCGGGCGCTGCTGTCCGCCGCCGTATCGATCTGTGGGGTGAGCGCCGCCATCGCCGCGGCCGGGGCCGTGCAGGCCAAGCGGGAACAGCTCGCGTACGCCGCGTCGCTGGTGATCGTGTTCGCGTTGCCCTCGATCTTCCTGTTGCCCTGGCTCGCCGGTGTCTTCGGGCTGTCCGATGTCGTGGCCGGAGCCTGGATCGGCGGCAACATCGACACCACCGCCGCCGTCGCGGCGTCCGGCGCGATCCTCGGCGACGACGCCCTGCAGATCGCCACGATCGTCAAGACGACCCAGAACGCCCTCATCGGTTTCGTGGCGGTGGGCTTGACGGCCTACTTCGCGCTGAAGGTGGAGCGCCGTCCCGGCTCGGCACGGCCGAGCATCGGTGACTTCTGGGAGCGCTTCCCGAAATTCGTGCTCGGTTTCATCGCAGCGTCGATCATCGGCACACTGTGGGTGAAATTCGTCGACGACGGCAAGGCCGATATCTCCACCATCAACGACCTGCGGACGTGGTTCCTGATCTTCGCGTTCGTCTCGATCGGCCTGGAGTTCTCCGCGAAGGGACTGCGCGACGCGGGATGGCGCCCGGTAGTGGTGTTCGGATCGGCGACGGTGGTCAACATTGTCGTGGCACTCGGCCTCGCGACCGTGCTGTTCGGCAACTTCGAACTGCCGCAGTGAGCGATCGCCCCCCCCCCCGGGGCGGGGCGATCTCGTGTTCACCGTGTCGCGATCAGCCGGGCTGTTCCGCCTCGAGCAGTACGTCGGTGTCGAAACAGGTGTGGGTGCCGGTGTGGCACGCCGCTCCGACCTGGTCCACGACGAGCAGCACGGTGTCGCCGTCGCAGTCCAACCGCACCTCGTGCACGTACTGCGTGTGCCCGGAGGTCTCTCCCTTCACCCAGTACTGCTGCCGTGACCGCGAGTAGTACGTGGCCTTGCGGGTCGCGAGTGTTCGGGCCAGTGCCTCGTCGTCCATCCAGGCCATCATGAGCACGTCGCCGGTCGACTTCTCCTGGACGACCGCGGCGAAGAGTCCGTCGTCGTTGCGCTTGAGCCGTGCGGCGACCTCCGGGTTCAGGATGTCGCTCATCGGACGACGATCCCGTCCGCGCGCATCGCGTCCTTGACCTGGCCGATGGTGAGCTCACGGAAGTGGAAGACACTCGCGGCGAGCACCGCGTCGGCGCCGGCGTGGACGGCAGGTGCGAAGTGTTCGACGGCTCCGGCACCACCCGAGGCGATCACCGGAACGTCGACCGTCTCGCGGACCGACGCAATCATCTTCAGATCGAATCCCGCCTTCGTGCCGTCGGCGTCCATCGAGTTGAGGAGAATCTCCCCGACACCCAGTTCGGCGCCGCGGCGCGCCCACTCCACCGCGTCGATGCCGGTGCCGCGGCGACCTCCGTGGGTCGTGACTTCCCAGCCCGACGGTGTGGGCTGCTGATCGGCGGGGACGGTGCGGGCGTCGACCGAGAGCACGATGCACTGCGACCCGAAGCGCTCGGACATCTCCCTCAGCACCTCGGGACGCGCGATCGCCGCAGTGTTCACCGAGACCTTGTCTGCACCGGCGCGCAGCAGGCGGTCGACGTCCTCGACGGTGCGCACGCCACCACCCACCGTGAGGGGAATGAATACCTGCTCGGCGGTGCGTGTGACCACGTCGAGCATCGTGCCGCGGTCTCCGCTCGAGGCGGTGACGTCGAGGAACGTGAGCTCATCGGCGCCTTGAGCGTCGTAGAGCGCGGCGAGTTCGACAGGGTCGCCGGCGTCGCGCAGGTTCTCGAAATTGACACCCTTGACGACGCGTCCCGCGTCGACGTCGAGGCACGGGATGACCCGTACGGCCAGTGTCATGATCGATCTCCTTCGAAACGCGGATTCGTCGCGGATTGCACTATGTCCAGTATTTCACCGTGGATTCCGGGTGCGGCGGCGAGCACCGACCCTGAGCCGATGCGCCACGGCTTCCCGTGGAAATCGGTCGCGATACCGCCTGCCGCGCGCACGAGCGCGACACCGGCGGCGTTGTCCCAGGGATGGTGGCCGAAGACCACGGCACCGCCCAGCGAGCCCGCCGCGGTGTAGGCGAGGTCGACGCCGGTCGATCCGTGCATCCGCAGGCGCGAGACGCGCCGGCTCAACTCGGTGATCACCGCGAGCCGTTGCGTGCCCGGGACGCGGCCACGACTGTCGATGTCGAAACTGCCGACCCCGACCATCACGTCCTCGAGTCGGCGCGGCTTCAGCTTTTCGGCGATCTTCCCGTTGAACCACAGCGGGCCTTCGGCTACCGCAGAGAACCGCTGATCGGTGAGGGGTAGCCATGTCAGTCCGATGACGGGAACCCCGTCCTGGACCAGCGCGAGCAGGATGCCCGCCATCGGCAGGCCCGCCGAATAGTTGACGGTGCCGTCGATCGGGTCGAGCAACCAGACGGTGCCTTCGCCGGCCGCCGGACCGCCGAATTCCTCGCCGTGCACCGGAATTCCGGTGCGGTCGACGAGCTCGGCCGAAATCCGCCGTTCGAGTTCGAGATCGAGGTCGGTGGCGAAGTCGTTGGGTCCTTTGTCCACCGAACGCGGCGCGCCGTGCCCGGCGACGAAGCGCTCCGACACCTCGTCGAGCACATCACCCGCTATCGAGCGCAGACGGTCGAGATCGACGGATGCGGTCATGGGATCAACGGGACACGGCGTCGAGCGCCTCGGTCAGCGTGAACCGACCTGCGTAGAGCGCCTTGCCGATGATCGCGCCTTCGACGCCCTCATCGACGAGCGTGGCGATGGCACGCAGGTCGTCGACCGTCGAGACACCGCCCGACGCGACGACCGGTGCATCGGTCGCTGCGCACACCTCACGCAGCAGGTCGAGATTCGGTCCGGTCAGGGTGCCGTCCTTCGTCACGTCGGTGACGACGTAACGGGAGCAGCCGTCGCGGTTGAGGCGCTCGAGCACCTCCCACATGTCTCCGCCGTCGGAGACCCAGCCGCGTCCGCGCAGCCGCCACTCGCCGTCGATCAGCTTGACGTCGAGGCCGACGGCGATCCGGTCGCCGTACTCACCGATGGCGCGGGCACACCACTCGGGGTTCTCGATGGCGGCGGTACCGAGATTGACGCGTGCGCACCCGGTGGCGAGCGCCGCGGCCAACGTGGCGTCGTCGCGGATGCCACCGGAGAGTTCGACCTTCACATCGAGTTCGCCGACCACACCGGCGAGTAGTTCACGGTTGTCACCACGGCCGAAGGCGGCGTCGAGGTCGACGAGATGCACCCATTCGGCACCGGCGTTCTGCCATTCGAGGGCGGCGTCGCGGGGGGATCCGTAACCGGTTTCGCTGCCTGCCTCTCCTTGTACGAGGCGAACTGCTTCACCGTTGGCAACGTCGACTGCAGGCAAAAGGACCAGGCTCACTGTCCCTACATTAGTGCCTGCGCGACGGACGCCACCACGCGCCTTCGACGGGAGGCCGCCCGCTGCGGTCACCGCAGTTTGATGGTGCCGCCGTCGACCATCAGGGTCTGGCCTGTCATATAGGCGGCGTCCCTGCTCGCAAGGAAAACGGCGACCCCGCCGATGTCCGCCTCCGGGTCGCCGAAGCGGCCCAGCGGTGTCTTCGCCAGCAAGGCCTTCTCGATGCCGGGATTCGCCTGGATGTACGCCTCGACGCCTTCCGTCAGCGCGAGCGGCGAGATGATGTTGACATTGATGTCGTCACCGGCCCACTCGTTGGCGGCGACACGGCTGATCGCGCGGATCGCTTCCTTCGCCGCCGCGTACGACCCTTGCGTCACCAGACCGTCGATACCGGCCCCGGAGGCGAAGTTGATCACCGATCCGCGCTGGGCGGCGAGTTGCGGATGTGCCGCTTTCATCAACCAGAACGTCGGATAGAAGCCCGTTCCGAAGGACAGGTCGAGCATCTCCTGGGTGGTCTCGAGCAGCGGTGCCTGACGGGAGGCGTGTGCGTTGTTGACGAGAATGTCGAGCCGGCCGAACGCGTCCACCGCGGCCGCCACGATCGCGGCAGCGTTCTCCTCGACGGAAATGTCCGCCTTCATGAACTTGCCCGCGCCGCCGAGTTCCTCCTCGAGCGCCCGCCCGGCGTCGTCGTCGATGTCGACGAACAGCACTCGGGCACCTTCCTTGGTGAACGCCCGGACGATTCCCCGCCCGATTCCGCCTGCACCACCGGTCACCACGGCAACCTTGTCCGTCAGCCTCATGCGGTACTCCTCTGCATCGAGTCGATCACAGGCCCGTCGTGGATCGCGTGCTGCCGCGGCAGGCTCCAACACTTCCGACCGTACGCATCCATACCCGTCGACGGCGGCGGTCTTCTGCTCTCCGAGACTGATGCCAGGTCCTGCCCGGCGAGCCCATTCGAAGCTGACGACACGGGGCGGCTTGATGTCAGGGGCGGGCGCGGGCAGACAGGTCGCGGATGAAGCGTGCGATCTCGGCAGGCTTCTCTTCGGCCATGAAGTGCCCGGCCTGGATGGGCTCATAGGTCAGATCAGGTGCCCACGCCCGCCAGAGCGACGCGGCATCGAACCCCAACTGGGAGCCCCAATCCTGAGAGATGACTCCGACGGGCATGGTGAGCTGCTTGCCCACCTCGCGGTCGTCTCGGTCCATGTCCAGGTCGATACTCGCCGTGGCGCGGTAGTCGGCGACGATGGAATCCACGGCATTCACCGAGCTGTCGATGTAATGCCGGCGGACCTCGAGCGGGAATGTCGAAGCATCGGTCTCCCAGGCGTCCAGGAACGAGCCGAAGAACTCGGGTCCGACGGCGCGGATCATCTTCTCGGGGAGACCCACGGGCTGCGCCATGAGATAGAGGTGCCAAGCGACTTTGGCGTCTACGCCCCGCAGGACGTCCCAGGTGTCCAAGGTGGGCAGTACGTCGAGGATCCCGAGAAACTGCACCGCGTCCGGGTGGTCGAGGCCTGCGCGAACACCGACGAGGGCGCCTCGGTCATGACCGACCAGCCCGAAGCGGTCGTGGCCGAGCGCCTCGGCGATCAACCGAATGTCTCGGGCCATGGTCCTCTTCGAGTAGGTTTCCGGGCCCCGCTCTGCCGGCTTACCGCTCTCGCCGTACCCACGCAGGTCGGGGACGATGACGGTGTACTGCGCAGTGAGTTCGCGTGCGACGTGACGCCACATGTAATGCGTCTGAGGAAACCCGTGGAGGAGGACGATCGCGGGACCGTCGCCGGCGACGGCGACGTTGAGGTCGACTCCTTCGGCGCCGGGTAGCGTCTTGTATCGGAATCCGTCGATAGTCAAGCGGGTCATGATGTTTCCTTCTCAATGATGTCGGTCGGTTGGGCGGCAGGATGGCCCGAGAAGATTCCTGCGGGTAGTGAATGCCTCGCGGACGGTGTGGCACGGAGTGCGGGGATCAGAACGGTGTCGACGAGGGACTCGAGATAGCGGTCGTCGATCTCGAGTCCGTTGAGTCGGCGAAGCAGGATGACAGCGCCGGCGACTTCCTCGAACGGGAACGGATCGATGCCCGGAGGCAGTTCCCCACGATCGACCGCGGCCTGGATGACGGTCTGCGGTAGCCGCGACCCGGTCGGGCCCACCGATCGTTCGATTTGCTCGCACAGTTCCGGGTCCTCGAGACCTGCTTGGAGGAGCAGCATTGCGGTCTGCCCGTCTGCAGAGCGCATGGACTGCACGAGGCGGCGACCCAAGGCGAGAAGGTCACCGCGCAGGCTTCCGGTGTCGACCTCGTCGGGCCCGTCGCGGCGTGCGGGACCCGCTTTCAGGGCGGCAACCACCATGTCCCTCTTGGACTTCCACCGTCGGTAGAGAGTGGCCTTGGATGCGCCCGCCCGGCGGGCGACCTCTTCGAAGGTGACACCCTCGTACCCGACCTCAGAAAGCAGCGAGTTCACGGCCGTGAGGATCTCGGTCTCTCGTTGATCATCACGAGGGCGCCCACGACGAGCGCTCGGCCGAGTCTCGTCGAACTGATCCTGATTTGTATACGACACGTTTCGTATCGTAACAGCTACTCCAGCCGGCGGTTCTCGTGCCCTCTCGCCGAGCGAGCGTCGAGCCCAGGAGTGAGGGGCAAGCGAACGGATAGCCCAAAGTGCCCGGGTCCTCGACTGCGGAGCGGCGTCGAGCCAATTTCGGCACAGAGCCAACGAGTTGAGCGATTCCCATCGAGCAAGCTCCCGCCGACCTCTTCCCACCGACCCCCGCGTGAGGTAGACAGAACTACGTTCCGCTCACATGAGAACGTTGTTTTACTCTGCCGAAGGAAGGTTCTTTTCGGCGGGAGCTCTGAGCGGAACGCTGCAACTTCCGGTCCACCACCCGATACGAGGCACCGATGCTCCGACGACGACGCTCCGTCACTTCGACACTCGCTGCCCTGTGTGTCGCGGCCCTCGCGCTCACCGCATGCAGCAGCGGCGACACCTCGGCTGCATCCGCGCCCGGGACGCCCGTCGGCGACCCGGTCTCCGGTGGCACGTTGCAGGCGATCCAGATCCGCGAGCCGGTCAGCCTCGATCCCGTCGCGCTTCCGAATGTGTGGACCAACTCCGGACTGCTCGGCAACGCGTTGTACGGCACCCTGATGACCAACGACGTCGACACCCTGGAGATCGAGTACTCGATGGCCACGGACTTCTCGACCGACGACGGGGGCCGCACGTTCGTGCTGAAGCTCCGGCCCGGGCTGACATTCACGGACGGCACTCCCCTGGACGCCGCCGCGGTGGCGTACAACTGGGATCGCCTCCGCGACCCGGCCAACGGATCGGAGTCGATCCGGCAGGCCGCGCAGATCGCGGGCACCGAAGTCGTCGACGCCGAAACACTGAAGGTCACGATGGTCGCCCCCAGCCCGGTGTTCGCCTCGTCGCTGGTGCTCTCCGGACTCAACTGGATCGCCTCCCCCACCGCACTGGCGAAGGGCCGGCAGGCGTTCGACGAGAATCCCGTCGGCGCCGGGCCGTTCACCCTCACCAAGTGGGCTCGGCAGGACGTGCTCGAACTGACCCGCAACCCGGGCTACTGGGACGCGCCGCGACCGTACCTGGACGGCATCACGCTGCGCCCGGTTCCCGACGCGAACCAGCGTCTCAACGCGCTCACCTCCGGCAGCGCCCAACTGGCGTCCGAAAGCAGTTGGTCGAACCTGAGCAAAGCGGAAAGCGCGGGACTGTCCACCTCGGTGGTGCCGCTCGGTGGCGGTCAGTACCTCGCGATGAATACTCGCCGGAGCCCGTTCGACGACGCCCGTGCGCGACGCGCGGTCTCCCTCGCGCTCGACCTGGATGCGATCAACACCGCGGTGTTCGAGGGCACCGGCACCGTCCCTCGGACCCTCTTCCCCGAGACCTCGCCGTTCTTCGAAGACATCGCACTGTCGAATTCCGACGATGCCGAAGCACAACGACTGTTCGACGAACTGGCAGCCGACGGCACTCCGGTGAAGTTCACGTTCCTCGCGTACTCCCTCGTCGAGATCAAATCGGTGGCGGAAGTCGTCCAGGCACAGCTCGCAGCGTTCGACAACGTCGAGATCGCCGTCGAGATCATGGATTTCACCGCAGCGCAGGCCAGGGTCGCCGCCCGCGACTTCGACATGACGATCGCTGCCGCCGTCGTCCAGGACCCGGACTCGTCACTGTGGACGTCGTTTCATGCCCGATCCCAGGGAAACCCGACGGGTATCGACGACCCTGAACTCAACGACGCGCTCGACGCCGGACGGATCGGCACGACGGTCGAGGAGCGCAAGGCCGCTTACGACGTGGCACAGCAACGTCTGGTCGATCTGGCTCCGGGAGTGTTCTACGTCCAGTCGGCGCCCTCGGTCGTCTCGGGCCCGGAGGTGCAGGGTGTACGGATGTACGGGATGGGATCCGCGTTGCTCGATGCAGTGTGGCTCAGCGAGTAGCGCAGCTACCGATTCTGCCCGCCGCGTCCGAAGGCGCGGCGGGTGGTACGAACGGACACGAATCCCATCGCTGCGATAGCGCCCACGACACCGAGCAGCGCGATCGTGAGGCTCAGTCCCGGACTCGGCTTCAGTACCACGATGACCACGGTGACGAGCGCGAGCACCGCTGCGGCGGACCCGAGCGAGGACAGGGCGAGCCGGGCCAGCGAGAAGTTCGCACCCGGCTCGTCGTCCCCGCCGCGTGTCACAACGAGTTCACCCAGTTCCTCAGCAACTGCGCCCCGGCATCCCCGGACTTTTCGGGGTGGAACTGCGTTGCCGACAACGGACCGTTCTCGACGGCCGCGAGGAAGCGGCTTCCGTGCTCGGCCCAGGTCAGCTTCGGCGGGGCAAGCCGCTCCGGGTCGGGCAGTTCCCATTTCTGTGCCGCGTACGAATGCACGAAGTAGAAGCGGGTGTCGGGGTCCATGCCGGCGAACAGCACCGAATCTGCGGGGGCCTCGACAGTGTTCCATCCCATGTGCGGCAGCACCGGTGCGTCGAGGCGCTCGACGGTTCCCGGCCACTCGCCGCACCCCTCGGTCTCGATGCCGTGCTCGATACCGTCTTCGAAGAGGATCTGCATACCGACGCAGATGCCGAGCACCGGACGGCCACCCGCGAGGCGCGTACCGATGATCTTCTCGCCACCGACGCTGCGAAGGCCGCGCATACACGCGTCGAATGCCCCGACGCCGGGCACGACGAGTCCGTCGGCGGCGAGCGCAACCTTGTGGTCGGAGGTGACCTCCACGTCCACGCCGGTACGGGCGATCGCCCGCGTCGCGGAGTGCAGATTGCCGGAGCCGTAGTCGAGGACGGCGACCTTGGTTGTGCTCATGGAGTCGATTCTATGCGGCGGCACGAACAGCACTGTGCGGTGGCAGGTGCTGTCTAGTCCGCGCCGGGACGTTCGGCGACCTGTTGCACCCCGGGACGCTCCGAGGGACCGGCGAGCCGAGCCAGGAGCGGGAGGACCGGGACGAGCACCGCAGCAACGGTGAACGCGGTGGGATAACCGGAGGCTGCCGCGATCGCGCCGAGCGCGAAGGAACCTGCTCCGGTGCCGGCGTCGAATCCGATGTTCCAGGCGGCGCTGGCCGAGCCGATGTGTTCGGAGCCCGCACGACGGAACGCGATGAGCAGCGCCTCGTTCTGCACGACGCCGAACCCGAGTCCGAAGGACACCGCTGCCCCGATGAGAGCCACGGCGCCGGCCCGGCCGTCCGCGACGAGCGCGAACGGCACCATCGCGAGCGCGGCGAGTGCGAGACCGACGGGGAGCATCCGGCCCGCACCGATCCGGTCCGCGACCGCGCCGGCACCGAACCGGCCCACCAGCGTCGAACCGCTCAGCACGGCCAGCGCCGCCGCCACCGGGAGGTCGGCCACGGCGATGGCGAGCAGCGATGTCAGACCGCCGTACGCGATCGCGCCGGCGCCCACCGCCACGGTCGGGAGCAGTAGCAACACGAACGGCATCCGTGCCGGGCGCGGACCCGTGCGCGCTTCGAGGCGCGGCAGGCGCGCCGCGGCGATCAGTCCCGCCGACGACAGGACGGCGCCCAGCACGAACACCGGTGTGGTCGAGAATCGTTCGGCCAGTGCGAGCCCCGTGGGCAGTCCGATCATCTGCGACGCGGCGATCGCGATACCGAGCATGCCGGTGGCGCGGCCGAGCAGACGGGCGGGTGCGAGTTCACCGACCAGCGCAGCGGAGGCCACGGTGATCATTCCGAAGCCGATCCCCCGGATCGCCGAAATTCCCAGCGCGGCGGCAGGCTCCATGGACACGAGGAACAGCAGCGACGGCGGACCGAGGAACAAGCAGCCCGCGACGAGGGTCGCGCGATGACCGAATCTGCGGAGCAGCGCGGGCATCGCGATCTGGGTGAGCACCGTGGTGAACATGAACACCGCGGTGACCGAGCCCGCGACGGTGTCGCTGCCGCCCTCTTGCGCGATCGCCCAGGGCACCACGGGCAGTAACAGCGAGAAACCCGCGAACGCTGCCGCGGATGTCGACCACGCCGCGACGAGTCCCCGGACTCCGAACAATTTCGGGTTGTCCGTCACATCGGATTCGGCCACGTCAGATCAACCGGAGGACACCGGCGATCGCTGCCAGCAGTCCGAGGGCGAAGAGGATACCCGCGAAGAGGGTGTTGCGGGCCTTCCACATCGACCACGTGCCGCCCGCGAGGATTCCGGCGGCGATGAAGCACAGGTAGGTCAGTACGACATCCATACCGTCAGAGCGTTCCCTTGGTGGACGGCACGCCGGTGACGCGCGGATCGGGTTCGACCGCTTCACGCAGCGCGCGTGCGACTGCCTTGAACTCGGCCTCGGTGATGTGGTGCGGGTCGCGCCCGTACAGCACGCGCACATGCAGTGCGATCCGCGCGTGGAATGCGAACGATTCGAAGACGTGCTTGTTGATCACGGTGGCGTAGGGCACGCCCGGGTAGCCACCGATCACCGAGTGCACCAGGTAATCCGGTTCGCCGGTGTGGACGAAGTACGGACGTCCCGACACGTCGACCGACGCGTGGGCGAGCGTTTCGTCCATCGGGATGAACGAGTCGCCGAAGCGCCGGATGCCGCGCTTGTCGCCGATGGCCTGGTGGAACGCCTGCCCGAGAACGATCGCGGTGTCTTCGACGGTGTGGTGCGCGTCGATCTCGACATCACCCTTCGCATGCACGGTGAGGTCGAAGCTGCCGTGCTGGCCGAGCGCCGTGAGCATGTGGTCGTAGAACGGGATGCCCGTGGAGATGTCGGTGCGGCCGGTGCCGTCGAGGTTCAACTCGACGGTGATGGACGATTCCCGCGTAGTGCGTTCGACCCGGGCGGTGCGATCGTTCGTGGTGATGGGGTCGCTCATCGGGTTGCCTCGATTTCCGTAGCGGCGAGTTTCTCACTGACCCGCAGCAACTCGTCGTTCTCGTGTGCCAGGCCGATCGTGGTGCGCAGATATCCGGGGATGCCGACGTCCCGGATCAGGACACCTTCGTCGAGGTAATGCTGCCAGGTGGTGGCCGAATCGGCGAAACGGCCGAAGAGGATGAAGTTGGCGTCGGACGGGATGACGTCGTATCCGAATCCGGCGAGTTCGGCTGCGACGCGGTCGCGCTCGGCGGACAGTTCCGCGACGGAGCCGAGGGTGTCGTCGGCGTGACGCAGTGCGGCGCGCGCTGCGGCCTGGGTGATCACCGACAGGTGGTACGGCAACCGGACCAGCAGCAGCGCGTCGATCATCGCGGGCGCGGCGGCGAGATAACCGAGACGGCCACCGGCGAAAGCGAATGCCTTGCTCATGGTGCGCGAGACGACGACCTTGGCCGGATACTCGTCGATCAGGGCGACTGCGCTGGGCGCGCTCGAGAACTCCGCGTACGCCTCGTCGACGACCACGATGCCGGGAGCGGCGTCGAGGATCTCGCGGATCCCGTCGAGCGGGACGCTGTGCCCCGTCGGGTTGTTGGGGCTGGTGACGAACACCACGTCGGGACGCCGGTCTCGGATGGCGGCGACCGAGGACTCGATATCGAGAGTGAAGTCGGAGCGGCGGTACGCAGGTACCCACTCGGTCTGGGTGCCGTCCGCGATGATCGGGTGCATCGAGTACGACGGCACGAATCCCATCGCGGAGCGGCCCGGTCCACCGAACGCCTGCGAGAGCTGCTGCAGGACCTCGTTGGACCCGTTTGCAGCCCAGAGGTTTTCGACGCCGAGCGTGACACCGGTCTGCCGCGTGAGATACGCGGCGAGGTCGGCGCGCAACGCGACGGCGTCCCGATCCGGGTACCGGTGCAGCTGTGTCGCGGCCTCGCGGACCGACTCGGCGACGTCGTCGACGAGGGCCTGCGTGGGCGGGTGCGGGTTCTCGTTGGTGTTGAGCTGCACGGGCACCGACAGCTGCGGTGCGCCGTACGGCGACTTGCCGCGCAGGTTCTCGCGAAGCGGCAGGTCCTCGAGCGTGATGCGCGAGCCGGGAATCGACGTGCCTGTCACCGGAGTGCCTCGAATCGCAGTCGCACTGCTTCGCCGTGTGCGGGCAGATCCTCGGCGTTCGCGAGGGTGATCACGTGACCGGCCACGTCTTTCAGTGCGGCTTCGGAGTATTCGACGACGTGGATGCCGCGCAGGAAGGTCTGCACACTCAGTCCGGACTGGTGCCGCGCGCAACCCGCCGTAGGCAGGACGTGATTCGAGCCGGCGCAGTAGTCGCCGAGGGAGACCGGCGCCCACGGGCCGACGAAGATCGCTCCCGCCGGGCGGACCGGGCGGGCGACAGCGGACGCGTTCTCCGTCTGGATCTCGAGGTGCTCGGCCGCGTAGGCGTTGACCACTGCCAGGCCCTGATCGATGTCGTCGACCAGCACGATGCCCGACTGGCTTCCGGACAGTGCGGTGGCGACCCGTTCGCGGTGCTTGGTCAGCTCGAGTTGCGCGGCGAGCGCGGCATCGACGGCGTCGGCGAGCTCGGGGCTGGTGGTCACCAGGACGGAGGCGGCCATGACGTCGTGCTCGGCCTGGCTGACCAGATCGGCGGCGACGTGCACGGCGTCGGCTGTGTGGTCGGCGAGGATCGCGATCTCGGTGGGGCCGGCTTCGGCGTCGATGCCGACCACCGAGCGGCACAGCCGTTTGGCGGCCGTGACGTAGATGTTGCCGGGGCCGGTGATCATGTCGACCGGGGCGAGCTCGCCGCCGTCGGTGTCGGTGCCGCCGTAGGACAGCAGGGCCACGCCCTGCGCGCCGCCGACCGCCCACACCTCGTCGACGCCGAGCAGCGCGGCAGCAGCGAGGATGGTCGGGTGCGGGAGACCGCCGAAGTTCTTCTGCGGCGGCGAGGCGATGACGAGGGACTCGACTTCCGCGGCCTGCGCGGGCACGACGTTCATCACCACCGACGAGGGGTACACGGCGTTGCCGCCGGGCACGTACAGGCCGACACGGTCGACCGGCACCCAGCGTTCGGTGACGGTGCCGCCGGGGACGACCTCGGTGACGGTGTCGTTGCGACGCTGCTCGGCGTGGACCTTGCGGGTCCGTTCGATGGCGACCTCGAGTGCGGCGCGCACAGCGGGGTCGAGTTCGGCGAGCGCGCGGTCGAGTTCGGCCTGGGGAACGCGCACCGAGGCGGGGCGCACGCCGTCGAACTTCTCGCAGTAGTCGAGGGCGGCGTCGGCGCCGCGCTCGCGGATGTCGTCGACGACGGGACGGACCTGATGGAGCACCGCGTCCACGTCCACTCCGCCGCGGGGCAGCGCGCCCCTCAGCTCCGCGGTGGTGGGTGTACGACCACGCAGGTCGGTGCGGGCAAGCATGAGGTGTCCTCTCTCGCAGAACAGGGATCGACCCCCATTATCCGCGATGAACCGGAGTGGTCTGTCATCCACTCCCCGTAGTGGGCGTTGTGTGCCCTCGTCGACCATAGACCGACGGCACGCCCGGCGAATCGGTCTCGAAGTGCCGCGGGTGCGTCGCAGGCCCTCTACCGTGCGATACATGGCTGCCGCGTGGCGTGCTCGGATGTCCGTCGCACCCGCTCGCGCGGCACTGCGCGTGGTGCTCGTCACTGTCGTGGCGCTGACGGCGGCCGTGTCGGGCGGCCCTGCCCACGCCGACACCGGCGCCTTTCTGTGGGGCGTGTCGAGTTCCGGTTTCCAGTCCGAGGGGTCGAGCCCGGACAGCAACTGGTCGCGGTACGCAGCGAGTGGTCGCCACGAGCCGGTGGGTACTGCCGTGGACTTCCGGCATCGCTACCGCGAGGACATCGCGCGCGCCGCCGACCTGGGCGTCGGGGTGTACCGCCTCTCGGTGGAGTGGGCCCGCATCCAGCCGGAACCGGAGCGGTGGGACGACACCGAACTCGCCTACTACGACGACGTGATCGCGACGATCCGCGGGCACGGCATGACTCCGATGATCACGCTCGACCACTGGGTGTACCCGGGCTGGATCGCCGACCGGGGCGGCTGGGCCCACCCGGGGACAGTCGACGCGTGGCTCGCCCACGCGGACACGGTGGCGGCACGCTACGCCGGACACGGCGCGCTGTGGGTCACAATCAACGAGCCCAGCGTCTACGTGTGGCACGAGGTGTCCAACGGTGCCCTCTCCCCCGGTGACGCACCGATGATGTTCGACCGTCTCGTGGACGCGCACCGCGGGGCCTACGAGACGATCCACCGGTACGACCCCCGGGCGCAGGTCACCTCGAACGCCGCCTATGTTCCCGGTGCGGCGCCCTACCTCGACACCTGGTTCCTCGATCGCGTCCGCGACCATCTCGACTTCGTCGGCGTCGACTACTACTACGGGGTGGCCCCCGGCAATCTCACCGCGATTCGTGCGGCAACCGGGGAGCCGGCTTCGGTGACCCCGCACCCGCCCGGGATGTACGACGCACTGATGGATTACACCCGGCGCTTTCCCGGGATGCCTCTGTATGTCGTCGAAAACGGAATGGCGACCGCGGACGGCGCTCCCCGCCCGGACGGCTGGACCAGATCGCGGCACCTGCGCGAGCACGTGGACCAGATGATGCGTGCGGTCGACGACGGCGCGCCGGTGTTCGGGTACAACTACTGGTCGATCACCGACAACTACGAATGGGGTTCGTACGAGCCGCGTTTCGGCTTGTATTCGGTCGACGTCCGGACCGATCCCGCACTCCTCCGGCGGCCCACCGAGGGGGTGGAGACCTACCGGACGATCATCGCGGAGACCCGTGCCGGGTAGCGGATCAGTGCCGTGCGGGATCGACGCCGAGTCGCGCACACGCCGCCTGGTAGAGCGCGACCACCGCGGTACGCAAACCGGAACGGTCCGTGACCGGCTCGAGCCACGGAATCCGGACGGTCTGTTCCTGGCCGTCGATCACGATCACCCACACGCCCGCCTCGCTGCTCACGCCGGTCATCCGGGTGTGCGCCGCGCGCGGTTCGGCGAACGCCCGCACGATGAGCAGACTGTCGTCGGCGTGGTCGTCGTTCATATGAGCGGTTACCGCCGCCACCACATCGGGTTCGAATTCGGTCACGGGCGTGGAGCCTAGCCAACGACCCGCCGCCGTGGGTCTCACCGGCTGGGTCTCACCGGGCCTCGTCGACCGCACCCACGGTCACGACGGCTTCGAGTGCGAGGAGTTCCGCGTCGAGATGGTCGAGCAGACAGTGCAGATCCGGCACGGTGCGCCCACATGCCGTGAGCCCGAAGGCGATCTCGTCGTCGGTGCTCGTGCACGTGATGTTGAGAGCCTGACCGTCCACCGGAACCGACAGGGGATACAACGCGTCGACGCGCGCGCCGTTCCAGTACAACGGCTCCTCCGGCCCGGGAACGTTGGAGACGATCACGTTGAACGGCGTCCACGGCACTGCCCGGTTGCCGGTCAGTACACCGACCGCGACGGGGGCGACACCGACTGCGCTTGTCGCGAGACGGCCCACCTTGCTCATTCCGCGCATCGCACGTTTGCCCTCGGTCATCGAGTTCCGTACCCGCTCGAGCCGGTGCGCCGGATCGGCGTGCCGGGTGCCGAGATCGCACATCAGGACGGCGATGTCGTTGCCGGACTCTTTGCTGCGCAACGAGACCGGGACCATCGCCACAAGGGACCGGTCGGGAAGCGCGTCGCGTTCGAGGAGGTAGGTCCGCAGCGCTCCGGAGGACAGCGCGAGCACCACGTCGTTGATCGTGCTGTCGGTGAGCTTCGCCACCAGCCGGAGACGCTCGAGCGGCCACGACCGGGCGGCGAACCGTCGCGAACCCGAGATCTGCTCGTTGAACATGGTGTGCGGTGCACCGAGCGACAGCGGACCCCCGCGGTCGTGGAGGGCACGATCGACCGTACCGACCAGCGCCGGAACCAGGGAGGCTGCACCGGAGGCGACCGTCAGCGCCTCCGACACCGCACCTCGGACGGCGCGCACGGCGTGGCCGGGGAAGCCGATGGCCGCGGCCACCGTCGAGCGTGCGGGCGGTGCCCCGTCGGTCGCTGCCCACGGCGCGGGCATCCCGACCTCGCTCGGATCGGTGCCGAGCGCGCGTCGCAGCAACCGCATGGCGCCGATCCCGTCGGCCAAGGAGTGGTGGATCTTGACGTAGAGCGCGTACCGGCCGTCGGACAGGCCCTCGATGAGGTGCATCTCCCACAGCGGCCGCGTGCGATCGAGCAACGAGGCATGCAGCCGGGAGACCAGGTCCCACAAGACCTCGGTGTTTCCCGGCGCGGGCAGGGCGTTGAACCGCACGTGATACTCGATGTCGAATCTCGGATCTTCTTCCCACGCCCACTGTCCCAGGGTCGTCACCGACCGAACGGGCCGCTTGCGCCACAGTGGTGCTGCCGGAGCGTCGCGGCGCAGCGCCTCGTCGAACCTTTCGCGCAGTTCGGTGGCATCGGAATTCTCCGGCGGTTGCAGGAGCAGCAGGCCGCCGACGTGCATCGGATGGTCGGGCGATTCGCCGAGCAGGAACATCGAATCGGTCGGTGCCATGGGTAGCCGCATCGTCAATCTCTCCGCCCCCGCTGACGAGAACTGTTCTCCGCGCGGGGCCGCCCCACCCCGCGATCCGACATCACTGGTACTCAGATGAACAGTTGTACCCCAGATCGATCGGCCCCGACCTCGGAACGACGCAGTTCCGGGACTCGCCGAAGATCGCCCCGTAGGCAAATTGCCCGTAGGCAAATAGCACTGCACCGGAAGTTCCGGTGCCGCAGAATGGGCGCCAGTCGCGACGAACGGAGATCTCGTGAGTCTTCGAACCTGGACCGGGCCGCTTCACGGCGGCATCGTCATTCTCGGCGGTGGCCTGAGCGGGCTCTCGCTCGCCGCGCATCTCGCGGCGACACGTGCTCGGCCGGGCCCGGTTCTGGTGGTCGACGACGCCGCCCGCGACATCACCGCCGCCTCGTGGGCGTCGTGGACGCGGCGTACCGCGCTGCTCGACTCGGCGGCCACCGAGATGTTCGACCGGATGCGTGTATATGCGGGCGGGCACGACCGGACCCTGGCGCTCGGGCACTATCGCTACCGCGTGGTGCACGGTGCCGCGCTGGTGGCGGCGGTTCGCCGCCTCACCGATCCGGTGCCGGACGTGGGATCGGTGACCGGGCACGTCGTCGACGTCGACGATGCCGACCGGCCACTGGTGACACTCGACGACGGGCGAGAACTACGCCCCGACTGGGTGTTCGACGCGCGCGGTCCCGCCGCTACGACCGCCGGAGAAGACGCCGCCCTGGATTTCCTCGGCGTGCGCGTGCGCGCCGAAGCGCCGCTCTTCGACCCCCACGTTCCGGTGCTGTTCGACTTCCGCACCGATCAGGCCGAGCGGGCGTCCTTCGTGTACGTGCTTCCGAGCGATGCCCATCACGCGCTCGTCGAGCACACCTGTTTCGTGGCGCCGGGAACCCCTGATGTAGCCCCAGAGGTGCATCTCGCGGCGCTGCGCGTCTATCTGACGCAGGTCCTCGGCGTACCGGAGAACGCCTACGAGCTCGGGCGGTCCGAGCACGCGCGTCTGCCTCTCGTCGCGCAGATCGCCGAACGCGGCGACGGACGTATCCTCCGGATCGGGGCCGCCGCCGGGATGATGAAGGCGAGCAGCGGTTACGCCTACGAACGTATCCAGCGGGACTGCGAGGCGATCGCGCGTTCGTTCGAGCAGCACGGACATCCGTACGACCTGCCCAAGCGCCCCGGACGGTTCGCCCGCTACGACCACGCGTTGCTCACCGCCGTCACCGGACACCCCGGTTTCCTCGAGGAGATGTTCGCGGCGTTGTTCTCGCGCGCGTCGGCCGAACCCGTCCTGCGGTTCCTCGACGAGGATTCGTCGTTGCGCGACGAAGCCGGGTTGTTCACATCCCTCCCGGCGGGGCCGCTGATCCGGGCGATGACCGGACGGTGACGCCTACATGTCGAGGCCGAGGTCGAGCACCGTCACCGAATGGGTGAGGGCACCGACCGCGAGGAAGTCCACTCCGGTGCGGGCGTACTCCGCGGCGACCTCGAGCGACAGGCCTCCCGACGACTCGAGCCGGGTCTGCGGGGCGTGGGTGTTGCGCCGTTGCACCGCGATCTGTGTCTGCCACAGCGGAAAGTTGTCCAGGAGGATCAGTTCGACGTTCTCGGCGAGCACCTCGTCGAACTGCTCGAGGGTGTCGACCTCGACCTCGCACGGGACGCCGGGCGCGTGCGCACGGACCGCACGCAGCGCGGCGAGCACCGACCCTGCGGCCGCGACGTGGTTGTCCTTGATGAGAGCCTCGTCGCCGAGACCCATGCGGTGGTTGACACCGCCGCCGACGCGCACCGCGTACTTCTGCAGTGCGCGGAGGCCGGGCAGCGTCTTGCGGCTGTCGCGGATCTTCGCCTCGGTGCCCTGCACCGCGTCGACCCAATGCGACGTGGCGGTCGCGATACCCGACAGGTGGCACAGAATGTTGAGCATCGTCCGTTCGGCGGTGAGCAAACCGCGCGTCGGGGCGTCGACGGTGAGCACGGCCTCCCCCGGCACGACGCGGTGGCCGTCGTCGGCGCGGTCGACCACCCGATAGTGATCCGGTCCGATCACCTGGTCGAGGACGAGAAGTCCGACGTCGAGTCCGGCGACGGTCCCGGCCTGCCGGGCGACCACCGACGCGGTGGTGGTCGCGTCTGCGGGCACGGTGGCGTCCGAGGTGATGTCGGGTCCGTAGCGCAGGTCCTCGTCGAGGGCGCGCACGACCAGCGCGCGCGTCTCCTCGAGATCGAGGCCGGCGGGCAGGGCGGTGGCCATATCAGTTCGCTCCTGTCAGTTGCGGGGTGGTGACGACGGTGTCGCCATCGAGGCCGAGACGCATCTCGATACTGTGTGCCTGGCCGGGGTGGGACTCGGGGTGGTCGCTTCGGGTATGACAGCCACGTGACTCGGTGCGCCGCTCCGCCGCGGCGACGAGTGCCCGCGCCGTGACGGTGAGCGCGGCGTCTTCGAGCAGCGGCAGGTCGATGCACGTGCTGTTCGGGGCCGAGCCGAGCGTGGCCGACGCGGCCGCGAGTCCGTCCGCATCCCGGACGACCGACGCGTGCCGTGTCATCAACTGTTGCAGGACGTCCCGGTCGAGTCGGGGCAGGACGGGCGGCAACGCGTCGGTCGCTTCGACCCGCAGACCGGTGCGTTCCACAGCGGCGGCGATGCCGGCGCGTTCGCCGAGCACCAGCCCTTCCAGCAGGCTGTTGGACGCGAGACGGTTCGCCCCGTGCAGCCCGGTGCGGGCGACTTCCCCGGCCGCGTACAGCCCCGGAATCCGGGTGCGCCCGTGGATGTCGGTGACGACACCGCCACACGAGTAGTGCGCGGCCGGGGCGACCGGCAGCAGGTCGTGGGCAGGATCGAGCCCCGCGTCGGCGCACAGGGCCGTGATGGTCGGGAACCGCCTCGCGAAATCGTCGAGGTGGCGTGCATCGAGGAAGACGTGATCCTCACCGAGATCGGCGAGGCGCCTCGCGATCGCGCGGGAGACCACGTCACGAGGTGCCAGGTCGCCGAGCGGATGGACACCGCCGGCGACCGATTCGCCCCGCGAATCGACGAGGCGAGCGCCCTCGCCGCGGACCGCCTCGCTGATGAGCGGTCGCCGTCCCACGCCACCGGCGGCGAACAGCACCGTGGGGTGGAACTGGACGAACTCGAGATCGGCGATCCCCGCACCTGCCGCGAAGGCGAGCGCGATGCCGTCGGCCGTCGCCCCGGGCGGGTTGGTGCTGCACGCATAGAGCTGTCCCAGCCCGCCGGTGGCGAGCAGCACCGCGGGAGCGTGGACGACACCGGCGCCGCGCTCGTCGAACACCAGTACCCCGGTCACGCCGGCGTCGTCGGTGAGGATCCGTGCTGCGGCCGCACCGAACAGCACGGGCAGACCCGCGGCACCGAGCGCACGCTGGATTTCGGCGCCGGTCGCGTCGCCGCCGGCATGGATAATGCGGCGGATGCTGTGCCCGCCTTCCCGGGTGCGGGCGACGTCGCCGTCCCGGCCGGTGTCGAACACCGCGCCGAGGTCGCGCAGTGCGGCGACCGCGTCGGGACCCGCCGACACGATCGATCGCACGGCGTCGCCGTCACACAGCCCACCACCGGCGGCGACGGTGTCGGCGACGTGCGCGTCGACGGTGTCACCCTGCGGCGCGACCACGGCGATACCACCCTGCGCGTACTGGGTGGAGGTGTCGGTGGGCCCACCCTTGCTCACGGTGAGCACCCGCATCCCGCGCCGGGACGCGGCCCGCGCGGCGGTGAGGCCGGCGACCCCACCGCCGATCACGACGAGGTCGGTGTGGTCTTCCCACACCACCGCGCTCGTGCGGGTCGTCACTCGCCGCCACCCGGGTTTCCGATGGCGATCATTCGCTGCACCGACAGGCGGGCACGCTCGGCGACGTCGGGAGCGACGTGCACCTCGTCCTTGCCTTCCTGGAGGCACCGCAGCAGAGCGGCAGGGGTGATCATCTTCATGTACGGGCAGGAGGCGCGATCGTTCACGGCCTGGAAGTCGATGCCCGGCGCGGCCTTACGGAGTTGGTGCAGCATCCCGACCTCGGTGGCGACGAGAACCTGCTTCGCGCCGGTTTCGCGGGCGGCGTCGATCATGCCGCCGGTCGACAGGATCTTCACCTTGTCGTCGGGGACGAACCCTTCCCCCGCGAGGTAGAGCGCCGACGTCGCGCAACCGCACTCGGGGTGAACGAAGAGGTCGGCGTCGGGATGTGCCTTGGCCTTGGCGGTGAGTTCGTCACCGTTGATCCCCGCGTGTACGTGGCACTCACCGGCCCAGATGTGGATGTTCTCGCGCCCGGTGACGCGCTTGACGTGCGCGCCGAGGAACTGGTCGGGCAGGAACAGCACTTCGCGGTCCGGGTCGATCGACGCGACCACGTCGACCGCGTTGGACGACGTGCAGCAGATGTCGGTCAGGCCTTTGACCTCGGCGGTCGTGTTGACGTAGGAGACGACCACCGCGTCCGGGTGTTCGGCCTTCCACTCGCGGAGCTGGTCGGCGTTGATGGAGTCGGCCAGCGAGCAACCCGCGCGTTCGTCGGGGATCAGGACGGTCTTGTCCGGGCTGAGGATCTTCGCGGTCTCCGCCATGAAGTGGACGCCGCAGAAGACGATGGTGCCTTCTTCGGCCTCCGCCGCGATGCGCGAGAGGGCGAGCGAGTCGCCGACGTGGTCTGCGACGTCCTGGATCGCAGGCAGCTGATAGTTGTGCGCCAGCACCGTCGCGTTGCGCGCTCGGGCGAGCCGGCGGACCTCGTCGGCCCATTCCGGTGTTGCCTCGATGCCCGTGTAACCACCGGGGCCGTCGACGATGGCGGCGGCTCCCGCCCACTCGGTCGTGGTCATGGCCTTGCTCCTTCGGGAAGGGGATTCCGGGCGGGCTGCGCTCGGATTTCCGCTTTCAGGGGTTTTCGACTTAGAATCGAAAACATGCCACATAGTAACACTCGTCACGAAGTGCTCATCGTGGTGTTCCAGGTCCGCACCTTCCCGCCCTCGTCACGGAACCCGGGCGGCGACCCCGAACTCGGGGTCCTGCTGTGGCAACGCGCCCTCGATCCCGAAGCCGGAACGTGGTCGCTGCCGGGAGGCACGCTCCGCGACGACGAGGACCTCACCTCGTCCGCACGTCGCCAACTGGCCGAGAAGGTGGACGTGCGCGAGGTCGCCCACCTCGAGCAGTTGTCGGTGTACTCCGATCCCCAGCGGGTGCCCGGCGAACGCACCATCGCGTCGACGTACCTGGGCCTGGTGCCGATCACGTCCGACCCGCAGCTACCGGCGGACACGTCGTGGCATCCCGTCTCGCAACTGCCCGCGATGTCGTTCGACCACGGACGGATGGTCGGCAACGCCAGAACCCGCCTCGCAGCGAAACTCTCCTACACCAACATTGCGTACGGACTCGCGCCCGCAGAGTTCTCGATGTCGACATTGCGCGACATCTACTGTGCCGCACTGGGATACCAGGTGGATGCGACGAACCTGCAGCGCGTACTGGCGCGGCGCCGCGTGCTCACGGCGACCGGAAACACCGCACCGCCCGGCCCCGCCGGTGGCCGCCCGCCCGCGCTGTACCGGTTCACGGAATCGCGGCTGCGCGTGACCGACGAATTCGCCGCGTTGCGTCCGCCCAGCTGACGACCCGATCGAACACGGGTACGGCGAAGTGTGGTTAGGGTGCGCACGTACTCGACATCGGCCTACCCAGGAGCATCGTGACCACGATCGGCAATTCCCGGCTCGACATCTTCCCTCTCGCCCTCGGCGGCAACACCTTCGGCTGGACAGCCGACGAAACCGCATCCTTCGAGATCCTCGACGCGTTTCGCGCCGCGGGAGGCAACCTCATCGATACCGCGGACTCCTACTCCGCCTTCGCGCCCGGCAACTCGGGTGGCGAATCCGAGACGATCCTCGGCAACTGGGCGGCAGCGCGCGGCAATCGCGACGAGGTGATGATCGCAACCAAGGTCGGGCACCATCCCGAACACACCGGCCTCGCCCCCGCGAACGTCCGCGCCGCCGCCGACGCCTCCCTGAAGCGGTTGCAGTCCGACCACATCGACTTGTACTACGCGCATTCCGACGACCCCGACACGCCGCTCGCCGAGACGGTGGCCGCGTTCGACGAACTCGTCCGCGACGGCAAGGTGCGCTACGTGGGCCTGTCCAACTTCTCCCCCGCCCGGGTCTCCGAATGGCTCGAGATCGCGGACGCGCACGGGTTCGACGCTCCCGTATCGCTGCAACCGCACTACAACCTCGTCCACCGGGCGGAGTACGAGACCGGCTACGCCCCCATCGCTCTCGAGCACAACCTGGGTGTGCTGCCGTACTACTCCCTCGCCTCGGGGTTCCTGACCGGCAAATACCGGTCGCAGGACGACTTCACCGGCCGGGTCCGCGAGCGGATGGCCTCGCGCTACCTCACCGATGCCGGCCTCGCCGTGGTCGACGCACTCGGTGAGATCGCGACCGCCCACGCGGTCGAGATCTCCACGGTCGCGCTGGCCTGGCTGCTCACCCGCCCCGGTGTCGTCGCCCCGCTCGCCAGTGTCAGCGGGATCGAGCAGCTACCCGCACTGCTCGACGCCACACGTCTCACGCTCACCGACCTCGAACGCGACCGCCTCACCGCGCTGTCGAACGCTGTCGGGGCGTAGGGAATCCGGCACCGGGGTGGTGGTGGACGCGGTGCCCACCACC
Source organism: Rhodococcus sp. 7Tela_A2 (assembly GCF_049311045.1). Taxonomy (NCBI): domain Bacteria; kingdom Bacillati; phylum Actinomycetota; class Actinomycetes; order Mycobacteriales; family Nocardiaceae; genus Rhodococcus; species Rhodococcus sp. 7Tela_A2. The sequence goes on from NZ_JAXION010000032.1 coordinate 28,713, forward strand.
ACCTCGTCGGCTACCGCGGAGTTCGGGGTGGACGTATCTCCCTCGGTCGGCTCGCCGCCCCGCCCGAGAAGCAGCAGGCCTATCGTGCCGACGGCTGTCACGGCCATCGCGACCGGTGCCAACGCACCAGTACCCGAACCGGCCACCAGGCTTCCGAGTGCAGCCCCCGCGGCGACGCCGAGGTTGAGGAGCGTGATCACCACCGCTCCCGCGAGGGAACGGAACTGCGCGGACGCGAGCCGGACGACGCGGACTTGGAATACGGGTGGAAGCAACCCGATGGCAGTCCCCCACACCACGATCGCGGTCACGAACACCGCGGGCGTCGTGGGTGCGATCGTCACCAGGGCGAACGCGGCGAGCATCGCCAGGGCAACCGCGGGCAGGGTCGCTCTCGGCCAGCGATCCGAGAGCCAGGCCGACAGCACCAAACCGACCGCCCCGGCCGCGCCGAACAGTGCCAGGAACCACGCGAGCCCAGTGGGTTCGTACTGCGCGACATCGGTGACCACCAGCGAGACGTAGGTGAAGACCACGAAGTGTCCGACCAGCACGAGCGCCCCGGCCACTGCGGTCCCGACGGAGGGGATCGCACTGCGATCCCATCGCGCCGCCGAGGCACGATCGGCTGTTCCCACCGACTCGCCGGTATCGGCGAGGAGCGGCACGAGGGCGACGGCGATGACGGCGAGAACCACCGACGCTCCCGCGAATATCGCACGCCACCCGACCACGTCCGCGAGCGCGGTTCCGAGGGGCAGCCCGACGAAACCGGCGATCGTGGGCCCGGCGAGCACGATGGCCATCGCACGGCCGATGCGCTCGGGTGCCACGATGTCGGCGACATACACGACGATCACCGCCACCAACACACCGTGTCCGGCTGCAGCGATCACTCGCCCGAGCAAAGCCGTCTCGAAGGTCGGCGCGAATGCCGTGGCCGCCCCCGCCGCCGCGACCACACCGAGGGCTGCGGGGATCAGCCGCGCCCGGCGGGCCTTTCTGGTGATCCGGACGAGTGGGATACCGGTGACCACGATCGTGAGTGCCCACGCCGTGACCAACATTCCCACCACGGCCGGATCGACCCCCAGACCGCGCCCGATCTGCGGGAGAAGCCCCGAAGGAAGCATCTCCATCGTCACCGTTGCGAATGCCGCGCAGGCCAATGCGAGCAACTTCGGCCACGGCAGTGCGGCAGCGTTCGGTTGGATCCCCGCGGTGGATTCGTTCGTCGTGCTTTCGGATGTGTTCGATCCGTCGATGTCGGTCATGGCCCGACGCTAAACTTTGACATCAGTGTCAAGGTCAAGCCCGAAATCGAGGGAACCTATGCGGATCGGCGACCTGTCCCGTCACACCGGACTCAGCTCCCGGATGTTGCGCTACTACGAGCAGGAGGGTCTGCTCCACCCGACGAGGGGCGCGAACGGCTACCGCGAGTACACAGAGGATGACGTCGATCGCGCGAAGTGGATTCGCGACCTGGTCACGTCCGGTGTACCCACTCGTCTGATCTCGATCGTCATCGACCAACGCGACGACCGGGAAGGCAGGTGGACGAGCAACTGCGATCGGGTTTTCGCCGAGCGGCTGAGCACCGAGATCGAGGACCTCGACCGCCGAATCGCCTGCTTCACCCGCAGTCGGCATGCACTCGACGAACTGTTGCGTATCACCCGGTCGGAGATTCGGTCCGCGCAGGCAAATGCCTGAGCAGTCCTGATCGCTGCACCGGATTCGGGAGCGGAGAGCGAACGCTACTTCACAGCTGCCGGTACCCCCGAGTCGGTCGGCTCAGGGGTACCGGTTCAGACGATGGTTGCTAGTCGCCGAGCCTCTCGTCTGCGTAGACGACCATGGCGTCTCGCTGATACTCGGCCAGGCCCTCGGCGATCTTCTCGTAGTTCGCCTTGAACCGCTCGTCGTCCACGTACATCTGCCCCAGGCACTTGTACGCGTCCCGGTTCGGGGTCCACATGCGGCAGATGCCCTGGTACTGCGTGTGGATTTCCGCTTGCACGGCCGCGTCTCCGACCTGGGTTCCGGCGGCCATGAACTCTGCCATACGGATCATCGCCGCGGTGACCTCACGCTGCGTGTTCTCGACGTCGTCGGTGGTCAGCGTGGCGGTCTTGCGCCGGGACTGCTCGAACTCCTCCGGCCAGCGCTCGCGGGCCTCGTCGTCGTACTGCTTGTAATCGAAGCCCTCGAACAGGTTCTCCGGGCGGTTGATCTTTCCGGTCATTGCCGTTGTCCCTTCGATTTCGGCGATGGTGCGCGCCACCGTGTCGGCCATCCGTCCCAGTCGGTTCCGTTCCGTCAGCAGACGGTCGTGCTGCCGTTTGAGGGCGGCGAGCGTGTCCGGCTCGGAGTCGACCGCGTGTGCGATCTCGGCGAGGCTCAGTCCGATTTCACGCAGTACGAGAATCTGCTGCAGGCGCAGCAGTTGCTCCTCCTCGTAGTAGCGGTAGCCGTTGGCGCCCACATAGGCAGGCTCGAGCAGTCCGATGTCGTCGTAATGCCGAAGAGTGCGGGCGGTGACTCCCGACATCCTCGCCACATCCGCGATCGACCAGCTCATATCCGTTCCCATCGTTCCGCGAGACCGGTCGGTCCGGTCTCGGCTCCGACCGTAGAAGTTGCCGTAGCGAGAAGGTCAAGCGAAAAAGCATGCACTCTTCACGTCACACCGCTGCGAACTCAGCCGAGTCGTCGCGCGCGCAGCACCGAGTCGCGGACGGTGATCTCCTCGCCGGTGTGCGGGTGGGTGGCCGTGCGGGATCGGGCCTCACAGACTTCGATCTCCCACTTGCCGTCCTCGAGCGCCTTCACGAGCGATTCGGGAGTGAAGAGGAACGAGTGGTGGCCGTGCCGGAGCCCGGTGGCCATGTCGTCGGGATGGTGGCCCACCACGAGCAGAGTGCCGCCGGGGGCGACCGCGGAGCCGAGACGCCGGGTGACGTCGACCATTCCGCCGTCGGGCAGGTGCATGAACTGCGACGAGACCAGGTCCCAGCGCTCCTCACCGGGCTCCCAACTGCGGATGTCTGCCTGGCGGGTCGTGACGCGGTCACCGACTCCGGCCTGGGCTGCGTGTGCGGCGGTCTTGTCCAATGCCGCGACGGCGAAGTCGAGGGCAGTCACCGACCAGCCGCGGCCGGCCAGCCAGATCGCGTCGGCACCCTCGCCGCAGCCCACGTCGAGTGCCCGCCCGGGTGCGAGGGCGGATGCCTCGGCCTCGAGTTGCGGGTTGACGTTTCCGCTCCAGACGCGATCCCCGGAGTAGCGATCCTCCCACGCGGGTTGCTCGAACATCTCGGCCCTGCGCTCGGCGACCGCACGGTCGGCGTCCTCGGCAGCCAGGTCCGCATTGATGAAGGCGCCCACCCGATTTCCGTGTGCGGCCGAGCCGATCAGGGTCATGCTGATGTCGGTCGCGTTGCCGGCTACGTAGAGACCGGGAACAGTGGTTGCTCCCATCGCGTCGACCGGGATCACGGTGCCCATCGGCACCCCACCGAACTCGACCTCTTGCGGCTCCAGTCCCAGAGGCGCGAGGAACTCGAGATGTACCTGCGGCCGCGCCCCGACCACGATCGCCTCCCGTTCGAGGACCGAACCGTCGGCGAGCCGCAACCCCACCAGTCGATCACCATCGGTGACGACCTCCTTCGGAGTGCCGTGCTCGATCCGCACACCGATGGCGGCCATCCGTTCCACATCGTCGTGCGGCAGTTCCACCCCGTCGGCGACGACGATCACGACGTCGTCGGTCAGTTGACGGAAGAGCAGACCCTGATGTCCTGCCATAGGGGTAGTCGCCAGCACCGCAATCGCTCGATCGCGCACCTCCCAGCCATGGCAGTAGGGGCAGTGCAGCACGTCGCGGCCCCATCGTGCTGCCAGTCCGGGAACGTCGGGCAACTCGTCAACCGCGCCGGTCGCGATCAGCACGCGCCGGGCTGTCACCTCGCGTCCGTTTCCGGTGCCCACGGCAAAGCCGTGCTCTGTTCGGGTCACGGCTTGCACCCGATCGCCGGTGACTTCGACGCCGTACGCTTCCACCTCGGCTCTGCCGTCGGCCAGCAGGCCAAACGGAGCGACGCCTTCCCGGCCGAGGTAGTTGTGCGCATGCTCGGCGGGGGCATTGCGGGGTTCTCCGGCGTCGATCACCAGCACCCGGCGACGGGACCGGCCCAGCGCCATCGCGCCGCTCAGGCCGGCAGCGCCGCCGCCGATGATCACCACATCGAAGTTCTCGTTATCCGTCATGTTCCCAGGGTGCAGACCCGAAACCGGAATTGGCAAACATTCTTGCCGAGTCAGCAAAGAAGTCGGGCATACTGGATGCCATGGAAGACGAAGACGTGCTGAAGGGCGTGGGCCCGAGACTTCGACAGCTCAGGCTCGAGCGGGAGGCCACCCTCGGCGACCTCGCCGCGGAGACCGGCATCTCCGTCAGCACCCTGTCCCGGCTCGAATCGGGACAGCGCAGGCCCACCCTCGAACTTCTGCTGCCGCTGGCCCGCGCCTACCGCGTCGCACTCGACGAACTCGTCGACGCCCCGGAAACCGGCGACCCCAGAATCCGGCCGAAGGCGGTGACCCGGCACGGCCGGACGTTCCTTTCGCTGACCCGGCGTCCCGGCGGCCTTCAGTCCTTCAAGATGGTGCTTCCCACCGTCGACGACGTTGCCCAGCCGACGTTGCAGACGCACGAGGGTTACGAGTGGCTCTACGTCCTCAGCGGGCGGCTGCGTCTGATCCTCGGTAGCCGAGACATGGTGCTCTCACCAGGAGAGGTCGTCGAATTCGATACCCGTACTCCCCACTGGATCGGCAATCCCGGCCCCGACGCGTGCGAGGTGTTGGCGATCTTCGGTCCCCAAGGCGAACGGATGCACGTGCGTTCGTGAACAGACGCGGCGCCGGTGCCCGCGGGTGGTCGGAAAATCTACGGACTCGGCTCGAAACCGACCGCGGCGGGCCCCCCCCCCCGCGCCGCGCCCCCCCCCCGCGGGGCGGGGGCCCAAAAACCCCCGCCGGGGGCCCCCCCCCCCCCGGGCCCCCCGCGGCCCCGGCCGCGACGACCTGCGCCGGGTTCGAGTTGATCACCTCGCCGATGAAGGCGTGACCAGCAGTGCCGCGAAGAGAACGGCCGCTCCGCTCAGCCCGCTACACCCGCCGTCACAGTCGCTGGCCGCCGGAGGCCTCGATCCGCTGACCGGTGACCCACGCCATCCGGGGATCGAGGATCGCGGCGACGGCCGCCCCGATGTCGTCGGGCTCGCCGATGCGGCCCATCGCGACCGTCGGCAGCACCACGGCGCGATATCGCTCGTCGTCGCGCACTGCGCCCCCGCCGAAGTCGGTGGCGGTCGCTCCCGGCGCGATGACGTTCACGGCGATGCCGCGGGCGCCCAGGTCTTGCGCGAGATACACCGTGAAGGTCTCCACCGCGCTCTTGACCGCCGCGTACACCGCCATGCCGGGCGCGGCGAAGCGGGTCAGCCCCGTGGACACGTTGAGGATGCGGCCGCCGTCCGCGAGCGCGGGCAACAGCTGCTGGGTCAGCAGCACGACACCCGTGAAGTGCACGGAGACGAGGCGCTCGATGCCGTCGCGGTCGAAGGCTCCCACGGGTGCGGCACCGCCATAACCGGCGTTGTTCACCAGAACGTCGAACGTGTCGCGGGCCCACTGGGTGTCGAGAGTCTCACGCAACCGCTCCGCGAACTCCGCGAAGGTCTCGGGGGCGGTGGTGTCCAGCGCGAGGGCCACCGCCCGCCGTCCTCGCGCGCGGACCTCGGCGACCACGGCGGCTGCTGCCTCCGCATCGCTACGGTAGGTGAGCACGATGTCGTCGCCGCCGTCGGCGAGGGCGAGGGCGGCGGCGCGGCCCAGCCCACGCGAGCCGCCGGTGATGAGGATGATTCGTTCGTTGGTCATGTCCTCAGGCTCCGCCGCATCCGTCCGCCCATCCAGGCCCCAGCGATCGAGGGACCGCGGATACCTGGCTCGGCGCCGCGCACACGAGGAGGATGAGAGCATGCATCAGCTGGCCGAGTTCCTGCGCAAGCGCCGCGAAGCACTGCAGCCTGAAGACGTCGGACTGCCGCGCGGTCCCCGACGGCGCACGCCCGGGCTGCGGCGGGAAGAGGTCGCCGTGCTGGCGGGCATGTCTACGGACTACCTCAACCGGCTCGAGCAGTCGCGGGGACCGCAGCCCTCCGTGCAGATCCTCGCTGCCCTGGCCCGTGCCCTGCACCTCGACCGCGCCGAGCGCGACCATCTGTTCCGGCTGAGCGGGCACGCCGCTCCCGAGCGTGTCACGGCAGATCTGCACGTCTCACCCGGGATACAGCGGATCCTCGAGCGTCTCACCGACACCCCCGCGCAGGTCGTGACCGAGCTGGGGGAAACCCTCGCCCAGACCGAGCCCGCCCGTGCGCTCCTCGGCGACGCGCGGGAGCTGAGCGGACTGCGCCGCGCCACCGTGTACCGGTGGTTCACCGAGCCGGAATCGCGCGACGTGTACGCGCGCGCCGACCACGACCTGCGGGGGCGCACGTTCGTCGCCGAGCTGCGGGCCGTGTACGCGCGGACCGGCGACCGCTCGCGCGCGGGCGCGATCGTCGCCGAACTCAAGCGGGTGAGCCCGGAGTTCGCGGCCGTGTGGGCCGACCACGAGGTCGCCGAAAAGCATCCGATGACCAAGCGCTTCGCGCATCCCGACGTGGGCGAGCTGACGCTGCACTGCCAGACGTTGCTCGACACCGAGACCGGCCATCGCCTCCTCGTCTTCACCGCCACCCCCGGCACCGACAACGCCGCCAAACTCGACCTGCTGCGCGTCATCGGCACGCAGCTGTCCACCCGCTGACGCGGTCGCCGACGGCACAGCGCGACCCAGGGCGTCAGCGATCGACTTGCCGCCGAGAACCTCGACTTCGTCTCGCAATCGGCGCAGGGCGCACCATCGCGCAGGTCACCGCCGCTGGTAGCCAGCTCACCGCTGACAACCACGTACTGAACGAGTCTCCCCGGTCGGATAGGCCACAGAACCCGAGTCCAACCGACGACGAGGGCCGAAGCGCTCAAACGATAACCGGCAGCGTCCTGTCCGGCGACGGGTCCTCCGGGAAGGCACCGCTCCTACGGGGCATCGTTCACCAGGTCGGATCGACGTTGATCGGGTGGTCGAGGATGACCTCGCGCGGACGAGCGGATTTCACCCCCGCCAGGCATACCTCGGGCGGTCCGATGGTGCTCAGACCGGTCGGAGCCATCTCCCGATCCTGCCCGACCACCGCGACGAAAGGTGGGATCAGCAAGCCGGTGTCCCCCGGGCTGAGCTACACGGATGCGCGGGCCTCGTTCAAGCCCTTCGCCGACGCGGGGTCGCGGCGAGCGTGTATACCGAGCCCGGTGTCTAGGCTCGTCGCATGAGCAGACCCAGCGTGTTCGTCACCGGTGCCGCATCCGGAATCGGACGGGCCACCGCACTGCAGTTCGCGCGACACGGCTACCGCGTCGGCGCTTTCGACGTCGACGTGGCGGGATTGCACAGCCTCGCCGACGCGCAGCCCGACATGGTCACGGGCATTCTCGACGTCACCGACGCCGACGCCTGGGCCCGTGCCCTGTCGGAGTTCTGCCCGGACGGTCGGCTCGACATCCTCGTCAACAACGCCGGCATTCTGTCGTCCGGTCCGTTTGAGGACACTCCGGCCGAACGGCACCGCCGGATCATCGACGTCAACGTCACGGGCACCGTCCTCGGATGCCACAGTGCCTTCGAGTATCTGCGCCGCACCCCGGGCGCGCAGGTCGTCAACCTCTGTTCGGCGTCGGCGATCTACGGGCAACGCGACCTCGCCACGTACAGCGCTTCCAAGTTTGCGGTGCGCGGTCTGACGGAGGCTCTCGAACTCGAATGGGGCCCGCACGATATTCGGGTGTTCGCGTTGTGGCCGCTGTTCGTCGAGACCGCGATGACGCACGACATGAACGTCGGTGCCGTCCGCACGCTGGGCATCCACCTGACTGCAGACGATGTCGCCGCCGAACTTTACGAGGCGACCCGCCCGGGGCGTGCCTGGGGCCGGGTGCACCGTGCGGTGGGATGGCAGGCACGAGTGCTCGCGACGGTCGCGCAGTGCTCACCGGCAAGGCTCAACCGGTTGGTCAACAAGTGGGTGACACGCCGCTGACAACCGGTCGAGAGCAGGATCGGCATCTCGTCGCGGTAGATCTCGGCGATTGGCAATGATCAGCTGAAATGATCCTTGTAGATCTGCCCGTGAACGCCCACGGTCCGGTCGACCACCTGCGACACCGTGAAGTCGGCCGCTGCCGAGAGATATGCGTACGCGGTCGCGCGGTCCATGCCCTGGTCCTTTTCGAGGAAGTCCAGAGCATTGACGACAGCCCTCCGCATCGCAACATTGAGGTCACTGCCCTGACCGTCGATCGCGCCGTCGGGGTCGGACAGCCCGATGGGGATCCAAGACTCGGTTGTTTCCGCGAACGGGTAGCCGTAGGCGACACTCGGTGCATCTCCCGATCCTGGTTTGCAGACGGTCAGTCGGAAGGTCCCGCGCAGTGAACCTTCCATTGCGGTGAGCGCCACTTCACCGTCCCCCATCGCCATGTGCGGGTCACCGACGTAGAAGAGTGCGCCGGGGGCGAAGACGGGTAGGTAGAAGGAGGAACCTTCGCCCAGCAACCGGATATCGATGTTGCCACCACCCAGTGTCGGCGGAATCGAGTTCGAGTTGGGTGAGGTCGGATCGGCGTCGGTGGAAAATGCGACGCCCATCATGCCCATGAACGGGCGGAGCGGAAACTGGACGCGAGAGTTCTGCCCGAAGGGCATGACCCCCAGCCCGTTTTCGATGGTCGTGAAGACCGATACGTTGCCGTGCGAGGTGGGATCGGCACCGGTTCGCCCGTCTGTGGAGACCGGTGGCATCACCTCGGCGATCTCGATACCCGCGGGTGCGCCACCGTCACCGGTCCTCGCAAGCGCACCCTTGCCGTGCCGACTGGAGACGACACCGTACGGAACTCGGGGGATGATCTCCAAGGTCTCGATCTTGAGGACATCGCCGGGTTCGGCACCTTCGACGAAGACCGGTCCGGTGACTACGTGGGATCCATCCTTGCCGAAATCACGTGGTGTGCGGTTGTATTCGGCGGCGATCGCCGCAGCGTCCTGGAGCACGTCGCCGGCGGCGACACCTTTCGTACCGAAGTAGTCGATGGGGTTGCGGCCCTGGTCTTCGAGTATTCCCTCGTGGGAGACGGTGTCGATGGTGATTGTCTGTCCCGACCTCATCTGGACCACCGGACTGGTGTGCACATTCGGCACGTAGCCCCAGAGCACTTCGTCGGGGAGCGATCCCAGGTATATGTCGCCGGACCGGTCACCTTGGCCCGGCTGCAGGATCGGAATCCCGCCCGCATACGGCAGAGCAGGTGAGGAAACTGTCGGTCCCGCTGATGCGTCCGAGCACGCCGCGGCTGCCCCTGCCACACCCACGCCGGCACCGACCGCTACCACGCTCTGAATGAAACGGCGACGGCCGAGACCCCTCGTGAGAAGTTCTGCCGCATTCCGTGAGAACTGTTCAGGCACAATGAGCCTCCGGTCGGTGTCGGAGCGACCAGGCTACCGAGACCATGTTTCGTCCCCATTGCAGCCCGGTTCACAGAACACGCGGGGTTGTTCACGGGCCAACAGGTTTGAAACAAAGAGAACAGCTACAGACCCGCAGCTGGATGCGTGGTCGTCGTGCCCGGCGACTCCTCGAAAGCGCCGGTGTGGGCAGGGGAACCCTTGACCTTGACCTTGCGTCATAGTTGAGACTTGATTCATGCGAATAGGCCAGCTCGCCGAATTTGCCGGCACAACGACGCGGACCGTGCGGCACTACCACCGACTCGGCCTGCTGAACGAGCCGCGGCGTCGATCCAACGGCTACCGTGAATACACCCTCACCGACGCTGTCCGCTTGATGCGAATCCGCTGGCTGGCGACCAGTGGAGTTCCTCTCGGGTCGGTCGCCGCCATCCTCTCCGACGAAAGATCGAGTGAAGACGAACGCGACGTCGCCGCGGACCTTCGGGCTTTGATCGCCGGCATCGAGAAGGAACAGAACATCCTCGCACGCAAGAAGATGCAGCTCACCGCGATGCTCGCCGAGGTTGATCGCGGCAATCCGATCTCAGCGCTGCCCGCGGGACTGGCCACGGCCTTGTCCGACGCCATCGACGGCGCTCCGTCCGTCGAGGTCGGTTCGGCTCTTCGGCTGGACCGGGACCTCGTCGAAGTCCTCTCGATGTCGGGGAGCGCGCCCGAGTTCCTGCTCACGGGCTACGAGGCAACGATGATCGACGACCTCCGGCGCGAGCGGTACCTGAAGCTACTTGCGCACTGGTCACAACTCGAAGGGTGCAGCCCGGACTCGGTCGAGTCGGAGATCGATGCACTCGCAACCCGACTTCTCGAGTTCTTCGATCAACAGCAGATGGGGATCATCGAGCCCTCCGACGGTGCCGACGAGGAGGGTGGCGGGGTTGCCGGGACTTTGGCGCTCGACGAACTGATTCCCGACCCCGCACAACGTGAGGTCATTCTCCGGGTGCAGCGAGAACTGTTCACCCGGTCCTCCAATCCGGAGGACATCTGATGGTGATCGACCGGATACGACGATTCGAACGAGTGACGCAAGTGGTGACGGCGGTCGTTCTCGTTGTCGACGCCACCTTGTTGGTGGCCGGTGTGATCAGTACGCGTCAGGCGGTGCTGTTGTTCGTGGCAGTGGAGGTTCCTCTCGGGTGCGCGGTGATCATCGCGTTTCTCCTTGCGATCGTGATCCAGTGCCGCGACGGTGCCGGGCTTCGGGACGCGGTCGCGGCCGCGCTCGGCCATTCTCCGATCCGGTTGTTCATCCGCGCCGAGATCAGGGCGTACCGAGCGCTGTGGCTGTGGATCCGTGGACGTCATTCGGGAGTCGAACCGGGCGCGACCGTTCTCGGTGCGCACAAAGGAACGCTCGTGCTGCCGGTGGCCTTCGCGGTCGCAACCGTCGTCGAGATCGTGGTGCTGCATCTGCTTCTGCCGTGGATGTGGCTTCGAGTGAGCCTCGCGGTCGTCTCGGTCTGGTCGATGGTCGTGCTGTTCGGCTACTTGGCGATTCATCGCACCAACCCGCACTACCTGACCGACACGTCGCTTGTTCTCCGTCAATCCGGCTCGGTGGTGGCTGTTGTCGATCGGGTCGACATCGAATCGGTCACCGTCGGCCGCCGCTTCACCGAGACCGCGCCGGCAATCAAGGACGATCGCCTGTACCTCCCCAACCCCGACGGGACGAACGTCGATCTGACTCTTGCCCGCCCGGTCCCCGCT
>NZ_JAXION010000033.1:0-39503 GCF_049311045.1 Rhodococcus sp. 7Tela_A2
CGCGCGCGGCCCCCGCCCCGGCCCCGCCGCCGCGGGGCCGCGCCCGGCCCGTGGGTCGCGTACGGCCCGCCACAGTGCCGGTCGTCTAGGCTGCCGCTCATGGCAAAACTCGAGGTGTCGACAAAACTCCCCATGGACCCGCACCGTGCGTGGGAGAAGGCATCCCGGCTGCAGAGCTTCGACGAGTGGCTGACCATCCACGACGGCTGGCGCAGCGAACTCCCGGACACCCTCACCGCGGGCACGACACTGCAATCGGTGGTCTCGGTCAAGGGCCTGCGCAACCGCGTCACGTGGACGGTCGTGGAACTCGACGCACCGCACCACGTGGTGCTCCGCGGGACGGGCAAGGCCGGGACGAAGTTCTCGATGCGACTCGCCGTCACCGCCGCCGGCGAAGGCTCTCGTCTGACGATGAAGATCGACCTCGGGGGAGCGCCGCTGTTCGGACCCATAGGGTCGGGAGTCGCTCGCGCGCTTCAGGGCGACCTGCAGGCGTCGCTCGACACGTTCGCGCGACTCTACGGCTGACCGGGCACGCTCCCGCCATTCTTCTGCGCCGCATTTTTTGCGCCGCACCTGCCTTCTTTCGGCGCTCTCGCCGTGGTGCTGCCTCGTCGCCGGTCATGATCGCGGCGTATGCAGCTCCGTTGTTCGCCGATCATGCACACCACGCCCTCCGTGCGGGGAAGCTTGATAGTGCGGGAGTACAGGCAGAGTCCGGCGCATGCCCCCGTGACGCGCACGGCGCCCGAGCGGATTCGTGGTTCCCGCACGTCGCTGTCAGCAGGCGGCGAGAACGGCAGCCGATGGCTCCGACCGCCACCGACGAGGTGTACGGCGGGCTGTCGAGGAACGGAGCGAGAACATGAGCATCCTGAACGAGACCTACACGCTTTCGAACGGCGTAACCATCCCCAAGCTCGGCCTGGGCACCTGGTTCATCGACAACGACAAGGCCGCCGACGCGGTGCGAGCCGCACTCGAGATCGGCTACCGCAACATCGACACCGCGCAGGCCTACGGGAACGAGCGCGGCGTCGGTGAGGGCGTCCGCACCTCCGGAATCGGACGCGAGGAACTGTTCGTCTCGACCAAACTGGCGGCAGAGATCAAGGACTACGACGCTGCCGCGGCCGCGATCGACGGCTCGCTGGATGCGCTCGGTCTCGAACGCATCGACCTGATGCTGATCCACAGCCCGCAACCCTGGAAAGACTTCCGCGGCGGCGACTACACCGACGGCAACCGCCAAGCATGGCGCGCGCTGGAGGACGCCCATCGGGCAGGCAAGCTCCGGGCGATCGGCGTCTCGAACTTCCTGCAGGAAGACCTGGAAAAGCTCCTGGAGGGTAGTGCTTCCGTCCCGCACGCGAACCAGGTACTGGTGCACGCGGGCAACACGCCGAGCGAGTTGATGGCCTTTTGCGACGACAGGAACATCCTCGTCGAGGCGTACTCGCCGATCGCACACGGCGAGATCCTGCGCAATCCGGATGTACAGGCGATGGCCGGCAAGTACGGCGTTTCTGTGCCGCAGCTGTGTATCCGGTACACGCTGCAGCTGGGCGCCGTGTCACTGCCGAAGACCGAGAACCCCGACCACATGCGCTCCAACGCCGACGTCGACTTCGTGATCGCGGAATCGGACATGATTGCGCTCCGGGAACTTCGTGCCCGGGACTACGGCGCGTCGAGCGTGTTCCCGATATACGGCGGCAGCTAGGAACGACGCCGTGACGACGTACCAGCCGTCACGACGTACTACAAGGCTCTCGACGTAGCAGGAGAAGCCGTCGCGGCGACGTTCACCATCGTCGCGTTCACCGCGGCATTGCCCGTGAACGTATCGGTGACTGCCGGGTCGTGCAGCAGGTTGACGTTGGCGCCGGGATGCGCGGCGGCGGTGAACCAGCCGACACCCTTCTCAGCGTGACCCCACCCGTGCGGGATGGCGACCGTGCCGGCTCGGATTTCGTCGCTGACCTCGACGGGCACCACGATGCTCCCGATTCGGGAGCGCACTGTCACCGGCTGACCGTGCACGAGCGACCGGGACGCCGCGTCGTCGGGATGCATCAGGACCGTGCACCGGTCTCGGCCCTTCACCATGGTCGGAACGTTGTGCAACCACGAGTTGTTCGATCGCAGGTGGCGTCGCCCGATCAGCCGGAGATCGAATTCCTCTTCCCGGGAGCCGTTCTCGGCGTCGGTGAGCAGGCGACGTGTCTCCTCTACGAACTCCGGCGGCGCCACGTGCACGCGGCGATCCCGCGTAGCCACCAGGGACCGGAGCCGTGGTTGCAGCGGCCCGAGGTCGATTCCGCCGCGGGCGCGCCGGATCCGCCCGAGTGTCAATCCTCGACGCCCGCGACGCAGGACTCCGTGCGGTCCTGCCAGGACGCCGAACGCGCTCAGCCGTAGTGGGCTGAGTCGGCCGAGCAGAGCGCGGAAAGGACGAGCCGACCAGCTGCGGAAGGGAAGCGGAAGTACCTCGAGGGTCAGGCGCGACATGATCTGCCAGTCCTCGAGCGCGTCGGCCGCAGGTTCGAACACCCGTGCGCTGAACCGTGCGTTGTTCCGGACGGAGAAGACCGGGAACAGGAAATCGAACTCGTCCCGTTCGAGGTGGGATACCGGCGGAAGGATCAGGTCGGCGTGCCTGGATGTCTCGGTGAGGTACATGTCGACCGCGACGAAGAAGTCGAGGCTGTCGAGGGCCTCGTCGAGACGGCCGCCGTGCGGGGTGGACAGCACCGGGTTTCCGGCGTAGGTGACCAGAGCGCGTACCGGACCGGCGGAATCCTGTGCGTCACCGAGAATCTCGTCCGCCAAGCCCACCACCGGCAGTTCCGTGCGGAACGACTTGTGCTCGCCGGTGCGGTTGCTCCACATGCCGTATCCGGAACCGAGTCGCCGCAGAAGACGCGCCGCGTCGATCGGAGGTGAGGAAAACATCTGGCCGCCCGGCCGGTCGAGATTTCCGGTCACGGCGTTGAGGGTGTTCACCAGCCAGTGGGTGAGGGTGCCGGTGACCTGATGGCAGACACCGATGCGGGCGTATGCGACCGCGGACCGTGCCGAAGCCTGGTCGCGGGCGAGTCGTCGGATCGTGTCCGCGTCCACCCCGGCGTGCGGCGCCATCTTGTCGGGTGTGCAGGCCGCGACCAGCTGGGCCAATTCCTCCGTGCCGGCCAGGGGCACGGTGCCGGGGGCCTGGCGGATACCGTCGGCGAAGATCGTGTGCAGCATTCCGAGCAGCAGGTACGGATCGCCGCCCGGAGATACCGCGACGTGTTCGTCCGCGAGCCGCGCGGTCTCGGTGCGCCGCGGGTCGACGACGACCACCGAGCCGCCGCGGCGACGGATCGCGGCGATGCGTCCGCGGGCGTCGGGCATGGTGGTGACCGAGCCGTTGGACACCGCGGGGTTGGCCCCCAGGATCAGGAGGCGGTCGGTGCGATCGACGTCTGCGATCGGCATCAATACGTTCGAGCCGAACATCTTCCACGCTGCGAACTCCTGCGGGAATTGATCGATCGAGGACGCCGAGTAGAACTTCCTGGTGAGGAGGGCGATACGCAGGGCGATCCCGTAGAGGACAGAGGAGCTGTGTGCCGCGGGGTTGCCCAGGTACATCGCGATCGCGTCGCGGCCGTGCCGTCGCTGGATGGTGCGCAACCGGTTTCCTGCGAGGGCGAACGCCTCGTCCCAGCCGATCTCTTCGAAGCTGTCGCCGACCCGCCGTATCGGGCGACGCAGCCGGTCCGGGTCGTAGTGCAGATCTGCGAGGGCGGTGGCCTTCGGGCAGATGTACCCGTGTGAGAGCACGTCGTCGGGATCCCCCTCGATGCGGGTGACCCTGTCGTCGTCGACGGTGACGAGGATTCCGCAGTGCGCTTCGCACAGGGTGCATTGGCGAGCGACAGTACGTGTGGACACGGCGGCTCCCTCCGCGGTCGTGTGCGCAACGTAGCACTGTCGCGAGTCGCTTGTGAACGATCGCGGCGGAGGGCAACAACCCCAGGAGCCGGGCTATGTCAGCGATGGGCCGTGGACGTGAACTGGTGAGTCGCCGCGTCGACGATTTCTTCGGGAGTAATCGCGATTTCGTCGTTCAGCCACGCGGTCACCAGTTCGGCCAGGCCGCCGACGAACAGCAGTCCGTTGATCTCGCCCTGGTGCGGGGGCCACGCGCGGTCCCCGTACATCAGCGTCGCTTCGTCCGCGACCATCTGGGCGAATCCGCGCAGTGCCGCGCGTCGATGCGAGCGCAGAGGCTCGAACGCAGCGGACTGGATCATCGCGACCCGTCCCTTGCGCGGATCGTCGGTGAGGATGGTGACGAATGCCGTGATCGCGTTGCGCACGCGCTGCTCGAGCGTTCCGGCGCTCGTCCGCAGTGCACTCAGGCCGGCGTCGCGGATCTCGTCGGCGATCCGGTCCAGCACCTGCTGTAGCAATTCGTCTCTGCTGGTGAAGCTTTCGTAGAAGTAGCGCTCGGTCAGTTTGGCCTGCGCGCAGATGGCGGTCATGGTGGCGCCGCTCTGCCCGGCGGCCGCAAACACCTCCAGCCCTGCCTCGAGCAGGCTCTCGCGCCGTGATGCCGCGCGCTGCTCGCCGGTCAGGCCCGCATACCGGCGGGGCGTAGGGGATGTCATACCCCGATCTTGACAGACGGGATCGGTGTGACACACACTACAAACATCTGACAGAGCGTCCTGTCAGATCAATTCGGGAATGAGGGTTCATCGTGACGAAGATCCTGGCCGCTCCACCCGCCGACTCGCAGTTGCAGCCGATCCCGGGCCACGCGGGTCCGCCCCTCGTCGGCCACGCGCTCGAGTACATCCGCGATCCGCTGACGATGATGCAGAAGCGGTGGGACACCTACGGCGAGGTCTCGTGGTTCACGATGATCGGCCGGCGCTGGGTTGCCGTCCTCGGTCCCGACGCGTGCCAGGAAGTGCTCCAGAACAAGGATCGGGCCTTTGTGAACAGCGACGGGTGGTCGGCGCTGATCGGCCCCTTCTTCCACGGCGGCCTCATGCTGCTCGACTCGGACGAACACCTGCGGCACCGCCGGATCATGCAGCAGGCGTTCACTCGCTCACGCCTCGAGAAGACGGTCGACGCCCTCCACCCGGCCATCGGTGCCGCACTCGACACGTGGGTGCCCACCGACGGGTTCCGTGCCTACACCGAACTCAAGACCCTGACGCTGGATCTCGCCACGGACATCTTCATGGGTGGGGCGGAAGGCAGTACCGAGCGTGAGATCGACGCAATCAAGAAGGCTTTCGTCGACTGCGTCCAAGCGGCGACCTCGGTGATCCGCTATCCCGTCCCCGGCACGCGGTGGAAGCGGGGACTCGACGGCCGCCGTCTCCTCGAAGAGTTCTTCCGCCGGTACCTCCCGGCGCGCCGCACCCACGAGACCGACGACCTGTTCTCCGTGCTCTGCCACATCGAATCCGAAGCAGGACAACGCTTCAGCGACGACGAGGTCGTCGACCACATGATCTTCCTGCTCATGGCCGCGCACGACACGTCCACGATCACCCTCTCCACGATGATGCAGTACCTCGGTCAGCATCCGCAGTGGCGGGAGAGGTGCCGGGCGGAGTCGCTCGCACTGGGCACATCGACACCCGGTTACGGGGACCTCGACGGTCTGGTCGGTCTCGATCTGGTCATGAAGGAGTGCCTCCGTATCGTTGCCCCCGTGCCGGTCATGGCGCGCCGGGCGGTGCGCGACACCGAGGTGCAGGGGCATTTCGTGCCCGCGGGAACGTACGCCGCAGTGGCGCCGCACTTCACTCACCACATGCCGCAGTACTGGCCGGACCCCGAACGATTCGACCCCGAACGCTTTGCGGAGCACCGGCGCGAAGACAAGGTGCATCGGTACGCCTGGGAGCCCTTCGGCGGAGGTGTGCACAAATGCCTGGGAATGCACTTCGCCGGCGCCGAGATCAAAGCGATCATGCATCACCTGCTGCTGCGCTTCGACTGGGATGTCGACCCCGGCTACGTCGCGCCACTGAATTTCACGTCCCTGCCGTTCCCCTCCGACGGCCAGCCCGTGGATCTGCGCGTACGGGACTGAACTCGTCCGCAATCCGGCCGATCCGGGCACGGGCACGGCATTATGAGGTGATGCCGACACGCACGGTCGACGGGCACCGCATCACGCTCACCAATACCGACAAAGTGCTGTATCCGCGGACCGGCACGACGAAGGGCGACGTCATCGCCTACTACGAGGCCGTCGCCGACGCGATGCTTCCGCACGTGGTGGGCCGGGCCGGTACCCGGAAACGCTGGCCCAACGGCGTCGACGAACCGGCGTTCTTCGAGAAGAACCTCGCCGAGCACGCCCCGGTATGGATCGACCGCCGCACGCTGCACCACAAGCAACGCCGGGTCACGTACCCGCTCTTCGATTCGGCTGCGAGCCTCGTCTGGCTCGGGCAACAGGCCGCGCTCGAACTGCACGTTCCGCAATGGCGCTTCGACGACGACCACGCCGGTCCCGCCACCCGGATCGTGTTCGACCTCGACCCGGGGCCCGGAGCGGGCCTACCCGAATGCGCGGTCGTGGCCCGGTACGTCCGCGACACCGTGGCGGAACTGGGCTGGACGGCGTATCCGGTCACGAGCGGCAGCAAGGGGATTCACCTGTATGTCCCGCTCGATCGGATACTGAGCACCTCCGGGGCCTCGACCGTCGCCAAGCAGGTCGCGACCAACCTCGCGTCCGCGTACCCCGACCTGGTGACCGCCACGATGTCGAAGTCGGTGCGGCCCGGAAAGGTGTTCGTCGACTGGAGCCAGAACAACGGGGCGAAGACCACCGTCGCACCGTATTCGCTGCGTGGACGCGAGGAGCCGTGGGTCGCGGCGCCGCGCGCGTGGGACGAACTCGACGACCCGGACCTGCGGCACCTCCGGTTCGACGAGGTGCTCGACCGCCTCGGCGAATACGGCGACCTGCTCGAAGGCCTCGATCCGCCACTCGATACCCGGGGTTCCTCCGACGCGCTCGAGGCGTACCGGAGCAAACGCGACGCCTCGCGCACTCCCGAACCCCTGCCGCGCGGTATTGCGGGGGACGGCTCCGGCGACCGGTTCGTCATCCAGGAACACCATGCCCGGCGACTGCACTTCGATCTGAGGCTCGAGCGCGACGGGGTCCTCGCATCGTGGGCCGTCCCGAAGAACCTGCCCGACAGTCCTGGTCGCAATCATCTCGCCGTCCACACCGAGGACCACCCGATCGAATACCTCACCTTCCACGGCACGATCCCGAAGGGCGAATACGGCGGCGGGACCATGACCATCTGGGACACCGGCACCTACGAGACCGAGAAGTGGCGCGACGACGAGGTGATCGTCCACCTGCACGGAACCCGGATAGACGGACGGTACGCACTGATCCGTACCGAGAAGGACCAGTGGCTGGCACACCGTATGAAGGAACAGTCGTCGGGTGCCCGCGCGTCCGTGTTTCCGCGCGACATCGCTCCGATGCTGGCGACTCCCGGCGAGGTAGCCGGCTTGGACGCCGAACACTGGGCCTTCGAAGGCAAGTGGGACGGTTATCGTGCGATTGCCGAGGTCTGCGACGGCACATTGCGCCTTCACAGCAGATCGGGACGCGACATCACGGGGGAATACCCTCCGCTCGCCGAGTTGGCGACGATCCTCGAAGGCCACGACGCGGTGCTCGACGGTGAGATCGTGGCCGTCGATCCCCAAGGCGTCACCAGTTTTTCGCGCCTGCAGCAAGGGGTGAAAGCGGAGTACCGGGTTTTCGACGTGCTCTACCTGGACGGGGTGTCACTGCTGCGCAAGACGTACGACGACCGGCGCCGGGTGCTCGGCGCTCTCGCCGCCGCGACCGGCGGGCTGCTCGTCCCCGACCAGTTGCCCGGTGACGGGGCAGAGGCACTCCGTCGCAGCCGGGACGCGCGCTGGGAAGGTGTGATCGCCAAGCGTCGCGACTCGGTGTATCTGCCGGGAAAGCGGGGGAGCGCCTGGATCAAGGAGAAGAACTGGCTCACCCGATCGGTTCTCGTCGGCGGCTACCAGCCGGGAAAAGGCAATCGCTCCGCGACTTTCGGATCTTTGCTGCTCGGGGTGTACGACGACGACCGTCTCGTGTACGTGGGAAAGGTCGGCACCGGATTCGACGAGCACACCCTCACCGAATTGACGACCGCGATGCGGAGGCTGGTGCGGAAGTCGAGCCCGTTCTCCGACGAGGTGCCGCGGGCGGAGAGCCGAGACGCGGTCTGGCTACGTCCCGAACTGGTGGGTGAAGTGCGGTTTCAGGGGTGGACGGACGGTGGCCGGCTCAGGCACACGAGTTGGCAAGGGCTGCGCGACGATCTCGACCCGGCGTCCGTGCGCAGAGAAGGAACCGACGCGGGCTGATACCGTTCGTTCTGCATACGACATCAGGCAATCGGGAGGGCTGTCATGGCCGAAAGTTCTGCTCCCGTCCGCCGGATCGGGCTTGTCGAAGACCACGAGTCGGTGGCTCTGGGACTGGCGGCGATGCTCGCCGACCAGCCGGATCTCGATCTCGTCTGTGCGGCTCCGACAGTGGCCGCACTGCTCGCACAACACACCGACCTCGATCTCGCCGTGCTGGACCTGCGGCTGGCCGACGGGTCGTCGCCGAAGGACAATGTCGAACAGTTGCGGGCGGTAGGACTCGAAACCCTCATCTTCACCGGTGCCGAGAACCCTTTTCTGTTGCGGTCCGCGGCGCGCGCGGGAGTTCTCGGCGTGGTCCGCAAGTCGGAACCCGCCGCGGTGGTGGTCGCGGCGATCCGGGTCGCGGCGAATGGTGGGCAGATCGCGAGCACCGAGTGGGCCGCTGCGATCGACGGTGATCCCGAACTCGGCGATGTCGGCCTCAGTCCCCGGCAGCTCGAGGTGCTCGAACTGTACGCATCGGGGGAGAAGCTGGATCGTGTCGCGCGGTTGACCGGGCTCGCCCCGCAAACCGTCAACGACTATCTGCAACGGATTCGGGCGAAGTATGCCGAAGCCGGCCGGCCCGCTCCCACCAAGACCGACCTGTACAAGCGTGCGATCGAGGACGGGTGGCTGCCGATTCCGGAGCGCCACGATGCCCGTCGTCGTGGCTGACCGGATCTCCGGCGCTGGGACCGCGGCCGCCGATCGCCTCGTGCGAATGTTCGCGCGCTTCATCGCAATCGGATACGTCTGCTATCTCTTGCTGGTCTTCGGCGAGGTGATCGGGCAGGCGGATCTGACCGCCGCGTGGTGGACTCCGGTGGCCGTGACGTTGATCTTCGGGTCGAGCGCAGCGTTCGGTTTCTCCGCGTCGTGGAGCGGTGCTCACCGCATGAAGCAGTTCGCGGCGGCGAACGCGATCCTCTACCTCGTGGCGCTGGCTCTGTGGTTCCCCGCCTGGAACGGATCGGTTGTCCCGCAGGACCACACCCTGTGGTTCAGTTCTTTCCCCGGACTCGCCTCGTTCGCGGCCGCGGTGGCCTGGCGGCCGCCCTGGGCGTTCCTGCACATGGTGTGTGCGATCCTGCTCGCACAGGGCGCCGATCACACCGTCCGAGATGCTCCGTTCGTACAGAACCTTCTCCCTGACGTCGCGTTCGGACTCGTTTTCTGCACCGTCTTTCTCGCGGCGGCCGTGGTGGGTCTCGGCACCGGGCGCACGCTCGACGAGACTGTTGCCGCGACCCACGCCGAAGTGGCAGTCACCGCCGCGCTGGAGGCTCGGAACCGCGAACGTGAACGGTTCGCTGCACTCGTCCACGATCGGGTGATGTCGACGCTGCTCGCGGCGGCCCGTCGTGCACCCGACGAATCCGTCGTTCCCCAGGCGGCACGAGCGCTGGCCGAACTCGACAATCTCCGACGCCGTGGCGACGACGACGAGATGATGGCCGCGCACGTGGCCGTGTCCCGACTGCGCACCGCTGCCGTCGAATCGGACGAGGAAGTCGCTGTCTCCTCGTGCATCTCGCCCGGCGACGAGAAGGCGCTGTTTCCGGCGCAACCGGTCCGCGTCATCGCTGCGGCGCTCGGGGAAGCCGTCCGCAACAGCGTGCGGCACGCCGGACCGGACGCGACGCGGTCGGTGGTGATCGACGCCGGGCCGGGCAGGCTGGACGTCCGTGTCGTCGACGACGGCTGCGGTTTCGACCCGGACGTCGTGGCGCAGAACCGCCTCGGGGTCAGTGTCAGTATCCGTGCGCGGATGAACCAGCTTCCCGGTGGAACCGCGGACGTGCGCACGGTGCCCGGGGCCGGAACCATGGTGTCCCTGTCGTGGCGGGAGGAGACGACGTGACCGGTGCGAATGCGACCGTCTCGGACCTTCTGCACATGCACAGCACGGCTGCGCGCGCGCTCGCGGGACTGTATGCGGTGACCTGCGTCGTGCTCGCCGCGTACAACGTCGACCGTGTCGAGTCCGTCTGGCCGATGGCCGTTGCGGTGCTGGTGTGCGTGGCGGCGGCTTTCGTGCTCGTGAGGGTCGAAGGGGACCCGTTGCCGCTGCGCCCGGCGCTGGCACTCATGTGTACCGGAGCGGTGTCGTGCGGTGCTCTCTTCTCGGTGGTCCCGCCGGGCCCCACGGAGCAGCCCGTGCACCTGTGGACCTTCGGGATGTCCGCAGCGATCCTGGTGTTCATGTGTGTGCGAGGGCGCACGCTCCTCGCGTGGATCGGGTTGATTCTGATGCTCCTCACCGCGGCGGTGTGGGGAGCGACGGAAGGACCGGGAGCGGCCTACGCCCTGGGCGTGTCTGTCATCAATGCCGGACCGGTGCTCATGGGCACGGTGTTCGCGTACACGATCCGGCCGCTGGCGCGCTCCATCTACGTCCTTCGAGAGCAGTCCACGCGCCGGGTCGCACGGGAATCCGCCACCGCCGCCCTTCTCGAGGAACGCGACGCGCAACTCGACCGGCTCGATGCTCTGGCCCGGCCGATGCTCGCGCTCCTCGCGTCCGGAGAGGCGCTCAGGGACGAGGACCGAACGAAGTGCGCGCTCCTCGAAGCACGTCTGCGAGACATGCTGCGGGCGCCCGCGCTGCAGGATCCCGCGGTCGTGGAAGCCGCGCAGGCGGCGCGCCTGCGGGGAGTGGAAGTGGTCATGCTCGACGACAAGGGAATGGACGACACGCCCGCGTCGGTGCGTCATCGGGTGCATCGTGCGGTGGCGGACTGCCTGGACACCGTATGGACCGGATCGGCGACCGTGCGGGTTCTTCCGCCGGGACGTACTGCGCTGGTGACCGTGCTGCTGCGAGGCGACGCCGAGGTACGCCGGATCGAACTCGACCGTGAGGGCCGCTCGGTGTCCCTCGGCGCCCTGGTGTCCACCGGAGGACCATCGACTACGCGGAACTGACGATGCCCCTCGTTTCATGGGCAGGAGAACATGGGGCTGGGGGCGACCGGTATCTCGCTGTAGCGTTCTCCCGACCGAGAAGGATTCGTCGGGGGATCGTGCTCGGTCGATCGTTGCCTACAGAGGGATACGCCATGACCAGCATGCTCGACAAGACCCCGACCTACCGGAAGCCGGCACTGACGGCCCGTGAAATCGAGATCCTTCGCGAGTGGCTGGTGTGTGAATCCAAGTCCGAGGCCGCCTCGCGCCTGTACGTCACTGCGGCCACCGTGAGCACTCACATCGTGCGCATTCGCGAGAAGTACGCACGCGTGGGCCGCGCCGCGCCCACGAAGACCTCGCTCCTGGCCCGCGCGCTGCAGGACGGCGTGGTCTCCATCGACGAACTGTGACCGACGCACCCTGATTCCGGTCACGGCGGAGACTCGCCGGGTACCGGCGAGCATTAGGGTGTCGCCGTGACGATCCTGAAGTCCCTGCTGCTCTTCGCTGTCGCCGCGCTGTTCGAAATCGGCGGCGCCTGGCTCGTGTGGCAAGGAGTGCGTGAGCACCGGGGATGGGTCTGGGTCGGCGCGGGTGTGATCGCACTGGGTGCATACGGATTCGTGGCGACCCTGCAACCGGACGCGAACTTCGGACGCATTCTCGCGGCGTACGGCGGTGTGTTCGTCGCCGGTTCCCTGGCCTGGGGCATGGTCGTGGACGGATTCCGGCCGGACCGGTGGGATGTGTCCGGCGCGCTCGTCTGTCTGGTGGGCGTTGCGATGATCATGTACAGCCCGCGGTAATCCCGCGCGCCTCCGCCTTCTCGGCTTCTCGGACAGGACGGGTGGTGAGGTTTCGGTGCTGTTGCACCGGGAACCCGAACCGCGATCCGCTCGCCCGACCGCAGAACAGGAGACGCGTATGCCCAATGTGGCCGACGGAATCGTTGACCGGCTGAAGGACTGGGGAGTGCGCCGGGTCTTCGGGTACGCCGGGGACGGGATCGACCCCGTCCTCGCCGCGCTCGACCGCGCATCCGACCACATCGAGTTGGTCACGGCACGCCATGAGGAGATGGCGGCGTTCATGGCCACCGGCCACGCCAAATACACCGGTGAGGTGGGGGTGTGCCTCGCGACCCAGGGTCCCGGCGCAATCCATCTCCTCACCGGCCTCTACGACGCGAAGCTCGACAGCAAACCGGTGGTCGCGATCGTCGGCCAGGTGGTCACCTCCGCACAGGGGAGCGGCTACCAGCAGGAGGTGGAACTGCCCACCTTGTTCAAGGACGTCTGCGCCCAGTACGTGCAGAGCATCGACAGTCCCGAGCAGCTCGGGCCCGCGCTCGACAATGCGTTCCGCACCGCCCGAGCCACCTCCAGCCCCACCTGTGTCATCGTGCCGCACGACATCCAGCAGGCGGACGAACCGGAACGCGAACACGCGCACGGGTTCGTTCCCAGCACCGCCGCCTTCGCTTCGCCACGCGTGATTCCCGCCGAGACCGATCTCGACAGGGCCGCGGACGTACTCAACGCCGGTGAGAAAGTGGCGTTGCTCGTCGGTCAGGGCGCTTACGGTGCCGCGGCCGAGATTGCGGAGGTGGCAGAGCGACTCGGTGCCGGCGTCACCACGTCGCTGCTCGGTAAGCCGGTGGTGGACGAGACCGAGCCGTGGGCCTGCGGGGTGATGGGTCACCTCGGTACCACCGCATCCGCCGACCTGATGGCGGGGTGCGACACCCTGCTCATCGTGGGCAGCAACGACCCGTGGACCGAGTTCTACCCCGCGCCCGGGCAGGCCCGGGCCGTGCAAATCGATATCGAGTCCAGGAATCTCGGTGCGAAGTACCCCATCGAGGTGGCGCTTCCCGGTGACGCGACCGAGACGTTGCGGGCATTGCTTCCGCGACTCGAGCAGAGCCGGCGCCCGTGGCGCGACGAAGTCGCGAACATGGTGCAGGACTGGCGGCAGATCGCGGCGGCGCGCTGCGCCGAGAAGCCGGAGCGGCTCAATCCGCAGGCGGTTGTCGCCACGCTGTCCGACCACCTGCCGTCGGACGCTCAGGTCGCTGTCGACGTCGGTTCGGTCGTGTACTGGTATGCGCGGATGCTGCGGCTGCCCCGGGGCGTGCCGGCGCACCTGTCCAGCACACTGGCGTCGATGGGGTCCGCGCTTCCCTACGGGCTCGCTGCCAAGCTCGCCCGGCCGGATCGACCCGTGATCGCGCTCGCGGGCGACGGTGCAATGCAGATGAGCGGCAACTCCGAACTCGTGACGGTGGCCCACCACTGGCGCAACTGGGCCGACCCGAGGTTCGTCGTCCTCGTGCTCGACAACGGAGACCTTGCCGAGGTGTCGTGGGAGCAAAGAGAAATGGAGGGAGACGCCCGCATCCCGGCCTCACAGGACGTACCGGTGTTTCCGTATGCCGACTATGCCCGGCTGCTCGGCCTCGAAGGCATTCGCATCGAGCGGCCCGAGGACATCGACGACGCGTGGCGCGCGGCGCTCGCCGCCGATCGTCCCGTGGTGATCCAGGCGGTGACCGATCCCGCGACACCGTTGCTGCCGCCGCGGGCTCCGGGTGCCAAGGTGGACAAGATGTTCGGCGCGCTCGATCAGGAGGGTGCCGGCGACGCCGCGCGGCAACTGCGTGGACAACGGGCGCAGGAGAATCCCGAGGACTGACGCCCGCACGTGTACGACACCCGTCCGACCGAGGAGGACCCATGTTCGAACGTAATGTGGCCGACGGCGTGCACAGGATCGAGCACGCTCACGTCAACGTGTATCTGGTCGAGGACGACGACGGTGTCACCTTGGTGGACACGGGTTTTCCCGCGACCTTCCGCCACATCGAATCCGCCCTGCGGGAGATCGGACGCTCGCCGCAGGACGTGCGTGCGATCGTGCTGACGCATGCGCACTTCGACCACGTCGGTTCGGCGCGTCGTGCGCACCGCGCGTGGCGGGTTCCGGTGTGGGCACATCGGCGGGAGCAGTATCTCGCCGCGCATCCGTACCGGTACAAGCCGGAGCGTGCGCGCCTGCTCTATCCCTTCCGCTACCCGAAATCACTCCTGGTCCTCGGCCGGATGACGGCAGCGGGGGCGTTGGGGGTCCGGGGCCTCCCGGATACGACCCCGTTCGAGACCGGCGCTCGGCTCGATGTTCCCGGTGGGCCTCGAGCGGTCTTCACGCCCGGTCATACATTCGGGCATTGTGCCCTCCACCTCCCGGACCGGAATACCGTGATCTCGGGCGACGCCCTCGTCACCCTCGACCCGTACACCTGTAAAACAGGACCGCACGTGGTCGCGGGCGCCGCGACGACCGACAGCGCTCAGGCTCTGGCGTCGCTGTCGGCTCTCGCGGAGACCGCTGCCGGCACCGTTCTGCCGGGCCACGGTGAACCCTGGTTCGACGGGGTGGACTCGGCGGTCGAGCAAGCACTACTGGCCGGCCCGTCCTGACGTTCGAGAGACCGCGCCGCGCTCACGACTCGCTGCCCCTGAGCGTCGCTTCGTACCCGGTGGTGAGCCAGAAGACCGTCCGGTCGATGGTGGGCATGATGTCGTGGATGGCGATGTCGCCGTCGCGGCAGCGTCCGACCAGACCGTAGACAACGCTCGACAGGATGGACCTCAGTTCGGCGACGAAGCCGGGGTCGACGTCGGACAGGACCGCCATGCCTACAGGGACGACCGGATCGAAGCCCCGCATGTGCAGTCCTTCGCCGCCAGGTGCGGCTCTCACCTGGAAGTAGGCGAGAAGCATGTGCGGGTGCTTCTCCCACGGCTCGAAGATCGCGCGCAGGACTCTCATCATGGCCGGGTGCAACGGCTCGTCCGCGTGCCGGGTCTGCGGAACGAGGGCCGAGTGGTTGCTCTCCATCCAGCGCTCGATCGCGGCAAGAATGAGGACGTCGCGGGTGGCGTAGTGCTTGTAGACGGTCGACAGCGATATGCGTGCGCGGCGGGCCACCTCGCGTAGCTGGACCGCCTCGAATCCTCCCTCGTCGAGCAGTTCTACGACGCTGTCGAGAAGTCGGTCCTCGCCGTCGCGCAAAATGGTGTTCTCCATTTCTACCAATTCCCTTGCCGTCCTCGGATAACAGAGTTACCGTGACGCCGGTAACACCGTTACTCACCGTACATCGGACGGCATTCACGCCGAATGCGTGCTCTCGCCGTCCGGGCCCGACTTCACCCTTTGGAGCGCCCGATGACGGGACCACCGAAGCACCTGCACATCGATCGCGATATGTGCGAGGCCCACGCGTTGTGTGTCGAGATCGCCCCCGAGATCTTCGAACTCGCCGACGACGACATCGCGACGTGCAACGAGACACCACCGGAAGCTTTGTGGCCCAAGGCGCACTCGGCCGTGAGTGCATGCCCGCGCCAGGCCATCGGTATCCGCGAGGACTCCTCCACCACCTCCACTCGTTCACCGAAAGGTCAGTGAACCGATGACCGATCTCGCCTCAGCCGACTACTTCTCCGACGGCGACCTGGCGCAAAACCCCTTCGACTATTTCGACCACCTCCGAAGCCGGAATCCCGTGTTCCGCGAGCCGAACTACGGCGTCGTGGTGGTCACCGGCTATCCGGAGGTTGTCGAGGGCTTCAAGAACTCCGAGGCGCTCTCCGCGGTCAACGCGATCGGCGGGCCGTTTCCGCCGTTGCCGTTCGAACCCGAGGGCGACGACATCACGGACCAGATCGCGGCGCACCGTCACCTCTTTCCGATCTCGGAGCACATGGTCGTGATGGACCCTCCCGATCACACGCGTGCACGCTCGTTGCTGGGCCGGCTCCTCACGCCGAAGCGGCTGAAGGAAAACGAGGAGTACCTGTGGTCGCTCGCGGACCAGGTGCTCGACGAATTCTTCGACGACGAGCACTGCGAGTTCCTCGGGCAGTACGCCAAACCGTTTGCCACTCTGGCGATCACGGACCTTCTGGGAGTTCCGGAGGGGGACCGCGAAGAGTTCCGTTTCGCGCTCGGTGCCGCCGAGCGATCCGGTATCCCGGTGGGGGCACTCGACCACAGAACGGTCGCGGTCAATCCGCTCGAGTACCTCGACGACCGCTTCTCCGGTTACCTCGCCGAGCGGCGACGTGAACCCCGCGGGGACATTCTCAGTGGTCTGGCAGCGGCAACGTATCCGGACGGGACCACGCCGGAACTGCTCGAGCTCGTCCGGCCGGCGACCTTCCTGTTCGCCGCCGGCCAGGAAACGGTGACGAAGCTACTCAGTTCGGCGCTGCGGGTGCTCTGCGAACGACCGGAATACCAGAAGATCTTGCGCGAGGATCGCAGCCTCGTAAAACCCTTCATGGAAGAGTCGCTGCGATTCGACAGTCCGACCAAGGTCGACTTCCGCCTGGTGAAGAAGAACACCACCATCGGCGACGTCGAGGTCCGCGCGGGGACCGTGGTCATGCTGAGCCTTGCAGCGGCCAACCGTGATCCGCGAAAGTTCGAGAACCCGAACGAATTCCGGCTCGACCGCAAGAACGCGCACGATCACATCGCATTCGGGCGGGGCCTGCACACGTGCGCAGGCGCGCCGCTTGCCCGCATCGAAGGCCACGTCACGCTCAACAAGTTGCTCGACCGCATGAGCGACATCCGCATCAGCGACAGCGCACACGGCCCGGAAGACGACCGGAAGTTCCTCTACGAGCCCACCTTCCTGCTCCGCGGACTCGTCGAGCTGAACATCGAGTACACCAGAAATCCCTGATACCCGAACACAATTCGACTGAAGCAGTCCCACGGTTACCGCGCCGGGTCATCACCCGGGGCGCAATGAGAGAGGGAGTTCATGGCGGGAAGAGTTGAAGGCAAGGTCGCGTTCGTCACCGGTGCCGCGCGCGGTCAGGGACGTAGTCACGCGGTGCGATTGGCGCAAGAGGGCGCGGACATCATCGCCCTGGACATCTGCGGCCCCATCAGGGACAACGCACTGATCGAACCGGCCACTCCGGAGGACATGGCCGAGACCGTCGAGGTGGTCAAGGGCCTGAACCGGCGGATCGTGACGGTGCAAGCCGACGTCCGCGATTTCGACGCGGTCAAGGCCGCCGTCGACGACGGGGTCGCACAACTGGGGCGGCTCGACATCATCGTCGCCAACGCCGGGATCGGAACGGGCGGAACCCCGCTTCACCAGACCGACGAGTTCGACTGGCAGGAAATGCAGGACATCAACCTGTCGGGAGTCTGGAAGACGGTGAAGGCAGCCGTACCCCACATCATCGAGGGCGGGCAGGGTGGTTCGATCATCCTGACGAGTTCGGTGGGCGGACTCAAGGCCTATCCGAATACGGGCCCGTACATCGCGGCCAAGCACGGTGTCGTCGGTTTGATGCGCTCGTTCGCAGTCGAGCTGGGTGAACACTTCATCCGCGTCAATACGGTGCACCCCACCAATGTGAACACCCCGATGTTCATGAACGAGGGCGCCATGAAGATGTTCCGCCCCGACCTCGAGAATCCGGGACCGGACGACCTGAAGGTGGCGGCACAGTTCATGCACGTGCTGCCGATCGGCTGGGTGGAACCCGAAGACATCAGCAACGCTGTGCTCTTCCTGGCGTCGGACGAATCCCGGTATGTCACGGGCCTGACTCTCACAGTCGACGCCGGCAGCACACTCAAGTAGGCAAGACCGTACGAAGCGATCCGTCGCCCGTCCGAGCTTCGCGAAAGCCGGTACCGGGCGACGGATCGTTCTTCTGTGCCCCCGGCAGGATTCGAACCTGCGACACCCGCTTTAGGAGAGCGGTGCTCTATCCCCTGAGCTACGAGGGCGCGCGCGTGAGGCGGCGGACCGGATCATGGCGCGCTGTGAGTGTAGCGGGCGGCAGGTGCCGAGGGCGAAGCGAACGGCTCTCGGCGTCGGTCCGGTGGGGGTCGAATCGGCCGTTGTCCCGCACCCTGAGATTAAGAGATGATCACGCTGGCGCATCCCTATATCGTTTTGTTACCTTGGGTCGCCAGGAACGACGGGCCACCGGAGGCTCAGCTCGAAATCGGGACGACGAACGGGAAAATGACTGTGGGACGGCACCAGCTCGCACGTGAAGAAAATGCTTTCGATATCGACTTTTCCTTTTCCCCGTCCAATAAGGGCCGTCACCGCGAGGAGCCCACCGGTACGTCCGCGCCGGTGAAGGCTGCGACCGTCGCCGCAGCTACCGGTGCCTTCTTCGCAGTCGGCGCCCAGTTCACCGCCGGTACCGCCGCCGCGCATCCCGGTCACGAAGCGCCGGCCCACACCGAAGCGCCCACGACCGGAACGCTCCCGTTCGCTCTGCCCGAGGGCCTGCTGCCCGCGGGTGTCGAGGTTCCGGCGATCCCCGGTGTCACCACGCAAGCCGCGCAGGACGCCCCGCAGCTTCCGGCCGAGATCACGCAGCTCGTCGACCAGTTCGCCGGTGGAAACAACTGGCTGGACAGTCTGAACCCGATCAAGCCGAGCACCGTGCAGCCTGTGTCCGGCACGCTCACCTCCGATTTCGGTGCTCGCTGGGGCGCGCACCACGGCGGTATCGATATCGCCGCCCCGATCGGCACCCCGATCATGTCCGCCTCCGACGGCACCGTGCTCGACGCGGGTGCGGCATCCGGATACGGACAGTGGGTCCGCGTGCTCAACGACGACGGCACCACGGCGGTCTACGGCCACGTCGACACCTACCAGGTCGCAGCCGGCGAACGTGTCTCTGCCGGGCAGCAGATCGCAACCGTGGGCAACCTCGGCTGGTCCACCGGCCCGCACCTCCACTTCGAGGTCTGGGACCAGGACGGCACGAAGACCGATCCCAACGCGTGGCTCAGCAACCGCGGTGTCGTCGCCGACTGGGGCCATTCCCGCGCGGTCTGATCACCTGCGGGTGTCCGGCCGAGCGTTAGGCTTGTTTCGAGACAGAAGTCAGCGCTACCGGGGGTTCCATGGGCACCGAGATTTCGGCACGTTCGTTCACCGGCGCGGACCGGCGGGCATTTCGCCGTAAGGTGCGCGACTGCATCGGCGCGCTCGAGCGGATGCTGCGCGAGGACATGTTCGTCGACGTGCATTCGTCGCCGGAACCGCAGCTCGGCATGGAGATCGAGTTCAACCTCGTCCAGGACGACATGGCTCCCGCGATGTCGAACATCGAGGTGCTGCAGGCGATCGACGATCACGCCGTCTTCCAGACCGAACTCGGCCAGTTCAACGTCGAGATGAACGTCGAGCCGGGTCCGCTGACCGGTGACGCGACCCTCGAGCTCGAAGAGTCTCTCCGGTCTTCGTTGCGGCGCGCCGCCGACCGGATGCACCGGCACAATGCCCAGCTCGTGATGATCGGGATGCTCCCCACTCTCGAACTCGACCACCTCGGACGGGACCGCATCACCGCCAATCCGCGCTACGAGGCTCTCAACGAGCAGATTTTCGCGGCCCGCGGAGAAGACCTCGAACTGGACCTGGACGGCGTACCGCTTCCGGGGACCGACGAAGTGGAATCTCTTCGCGAGGACATGAATTCGGTCGTCCCCGAGGCGGCGTGCACCTCGTTGCAGTTGCACCTGCGGGTCGCACCCGAGGACTTCGCACCGCACTGGAATGCGGCGCAGTGTCTCGCCGGGGTCCAGGTTGCGCTCGGAGCCAACTCACCGTTCTTCGCAGGCAAGTCGCTGTGGCACGAGAGCCGGATCCCGTTGTTCGCACAGGCCACCGACACTCGCCCGTTCGAGTTGAAGAACCAGGGCGTGCGGCCTCGAGTGTGGTTCGGTGAGCGCTGGATCGAATCTCCCCTGGACCTCTTCGAGGAGAACTCCCGCTACTTCACGGCGCTCCTCCCCGAGGTGAGCGATTCGGATCCGATGACCGAACTCGATGCCGGCCGGATTCCCGAACTGCGGGAACTCCAGATGCACAACGGCACCATCTATCGCTGGAACCGTCCGGTGTACGACATCAGCGACGGGCAAGCGCACCTGCGCGTCGAAAACCGTGTGCTGCCCGCCGGGCCGACGGTGCTCGACACGATGGCGAACGCGGCGTTCTATTACGGCGCCCTCCGCGCGCTCGTCGACGCCGAAGAACCGCTGTGGCGTCAGATGAGTTTCGATGCGGCCGAGAAGAACCTGGTCCTCGGTGCGAAGTTCGGTCTCGACGCCAGACTGTACTGGCCGAAGATCGGCTGGGTGGGTGCCGACGAACTCGTCCTGCGGTGTCTGCTGCCCTTGGCCGACAAAGGTCTCGAAGCGTTCGGCCTCTCGTCGAAAGCCCGCG
This sequence comes from Rhodococcus sp. 7Tela_A2, assembly GCF_049311045.1. NCBI lineage: Bacteria > Bacillati > Actinomycetota > Actinomycetes > Mycobacteriales > Nocardiaceae > Rhodococcus > Rhodococcus sp. 7Tela_A2. The sequence continues at coordinate 20,696 of NZ_JAXION010000033.1, forward strand.
ATCGGTACCTCGGGATCATCGAGGGCCGGTGCAGCAACCGGAGGACCGGTGCGGCGTGGCAGCGCGAGCACGTCGCCAAGCGGGAAGCGTCGGGCGAAGACCGGCGTACCGCGCTCCGAGGGATGATGGGTGAGTACGTGGGGAACATGCTCGAGGGCAACCCCGTTCACCAGTGGGGTTGATCCGGTAGGCAGACCCCACCGCGCTCAGATCTCCAGGGCACTCAGATCTCCAGTGCGCGCGTGACCACCACACTGGGCTGCACGACCACCCGATCGGTCGGCGGCTCGTAGCCGGGCACCACCGACAGGTCGCCCGAAAGATCGCTCACCCGGACACCGAGCCGATCACTGAGCACACTCAGCGTGAGTGTGACCTCGATGCCGTTCGGGCCCGGCGCCCAGAACATGAATCCGAAGTCCGAAGACGGCTCGGCTCGTTGCCCATCGACCGTCGCGCCGTGGACGGTGGCTGTCGCGCCGTCGACCCACAACCCCACCGCGGGAGCACCTCTGGGCGATGACAAACGGAGCCGCAGCTCCCGGGCGCCACCGGCACTCGTGTCCTCGAGGACCTCCACGTCGGGTGGGACAAGGTCGGCCACGGGTGCCGCACCATGGGACAGCGACTCGTCCGCTCGCCACGGAAACAGTTCCGGAAGCGGGGTCGCGGACGCGGTGAGAAGGGCCTCGCTCCATGCGGACCGCGGTCCGTGCGGCGACGCCCACGTCGCACTGCCGTTGTCGGTGTCGAGCGCGTACCAGAGGTATTCCTGACGTGGATCCGTCGCCCCGTCGCGGTTGACGACGCCGGCCGTCACCGTGCACACCGCGACGAGGAGCAGCGCGCCGAGTGCGGACCACCGGATGCTCGTCTCGCGCAGGATCGGCTCCCAGAGCGGAAGCGTCGCGGCGAACGTGAGGGCGACGAATATGCCGGCGCCCGGTGCGCCCGCGACCAAACCCGCGTCGAACGAGACGAGTATGGCGCGCACCCCGAGCACCGCCCCGGGCAGTGCGCCGAGTGTGAGTACGGCGAGTCGGCGGTTGACGGCGTCGGCGGGTAGCAGCAGCGTGACGAGAACGGCGACCACTGCGGGGAGGACGGGGAGCACGAGCGTCGACGCGGCACCCGGAAAGGGAGTGCCCAGCAGCGCGAGCAGTGCGACGGCAAGGAAGGCACCACAGGTGAGGGCGGGTCCGGGCACGCGCCGGCGGAGAGCCGCGGCGACGACGAACAGCAGGCCCAGTGCCGCAACGACCGCCGCGATCTGGAACGGGCCCGGGCGGTAGGGCTCCTCGGCGACCGGTGCTGCCATCCCCGGCGACACCTGTTGCGCGAGCCACCACGGGAGCCAGGCAAGGGCAGCGGCGAGCGCACCCGTGACGACCGTGAGGGCGCCGGTTGCCAGGATCTGGAGAGGCGTAGCGTCTCTGCGCCGGACACGGACAACCACCAGTACGGCCACCGCCACGAGGAGGAGGACGGCACCGGCGATTTCCACCCACCGCGGATAATGCAGCAGGCCCCACGGCACCAGTGAGACGACCTCGTCTCCGCCGTCGTCCAGCGTCATCAGGTCGGTGTCCGCCAGGATCCGGGCGGTGGACAGGGAGGTATCGCCCATCTGCTGGAGCGACTCCCGGCTCAGCCGGTCCGGGGTGTCGAGCGGGCTGTGGTAGTACGCGGCACCTGCCGCGATCGCCGTGTCGAACCCGGAGAAGCCCGCTTCGGTGAAGTTCCGGAAATCGGTGTCGTTCGGGAGCGCTTCGAACAGCAACTGGGTGAGCGAATCCGCGTCGGCCCACGGCGACCGGGTGAGTGCATCGAGCAGCAGGCCGTTCGGGGACGTCATCCGGAATGTCGTGGCAGTACCGGCATTGCCGCGAGCTTCGTGGTTGAGGACGACGGTGGGGCCGAGTGCGGGCGAACGCGACCGGCTGAACACCTGCGACCCGAGCAGTCCGTTCTCCTCACCGTCGGTGAGCAGCACCATGATGTCGTTGCGCGGCCGAGGTCCGGCACCGAGCGCCCGCGCGGTTTCGAGGGTGGTACCCAGACCGATACCGTCGTCGCCCGCACCGGGGGAGCCCAGCACCGTGTCGTAATGCGCTGCCAGCACGACGGTTCCCGTGGGATCGGAACCGGGAATCATCGCGATGACATTTCCTACCCGGGTGCCGCGCTGTACGGGGGGATCGCCGCCCGTCGTCCATCCGACACCGGACTGAACCGATGTGCGCCAACCGAGTTCCTCGAGCGCGGAGACGAGGTAGTCGCGGGCGGCGGTGTGATCCGGCGTGCCCGGCACGCGGGGTGTCGAGGCGACCTCGTCGATGTGGGCGGCGGCGCGTTCGGCGCTGAAGACGTCGGCCGGAGCGGCGGAGTCCGCCGGTGTGGGGGATGACGGGAGTATCGCGGCGGCCAGGCCGGCGAGCAGGATGCTCACCAGCGCGAGCAGACTCACGCCTCGGGGCAGGCTCGGTGCGTGGTCGACGCCTGTATCCATGGCGCGAGCCTAACTGCGAAACGCGCGGTGCGCGCCGGACCGGACACCGATATTCCGAGTTCGGTGGACAGCCGCACAGCGCACGACGGGGCGAGCCCGCCGTGCGCTATACGTCTGTGGAGGGAAGTGTCCGTCAGGAGGCCGGGCTCCAGCTGTCCGGACCGAACACCTCGTAGTGGATGTTCTCGGCGGGTACGTCGCGCGCGATGAGCGCCTCACGCAGCGAGAGCATGAACGGCAACGGGCCGCACAGGAATGCCCGCGTGGTCGGATCGAGTGGGAGATCGGAAATGTCGGCCCGGCCGACGCGCATGGTCTCCAGCGGTTGCCGTGCGCCGAGGTCCTCGTACCACCGGTACACGTCGGCCGACGGGATCCGTTCGACCAGTGTTTCGAGTTCGCGCCGGTGCGCGTGGCTCGCGGGAGATCGGTCCGCGTGGAGAATCGAGATGCGCCGTGCGTCGCCGGATTCCGCCAGGTGGTCGAGCATGCCGATCATCGGTGTGCACCCGATCCCGGCCGAGGCGAGAAAGATCGGCTTGTCGTCCTCGGGGAGCACCAGATCACCGAACGGAGTCGTGACATCGAGGTCGTCACCTTCGAAGACGTTGTCGAACAGGAAGTTCGAGACCTCACCTGCGGGATGGGTTGTCCCGTCGGCGCCGGTGGCCGGGAGGACGCGCTTGACCGTGATGCGCCAGTCGCCCTTCGACGGAGCGTTGGACAAGCTGTACTGGCGGATCTGGCGCGCGCCGTCGGGAAGCCGAACGCCGACCGAAAGGTACTGTCCCGGGCGGAAAGTGGGCAGAACCGAGCCGTCCTTCGATGCCAGTGTGAAGGACACGGTGTCGGCGGACTGGTGCGTCCTGCCGACGACACGCACGGTGCGCCACACGTCGCCCGTCTCGACGCCTGCGGCGGCATAGAGGTCGGCTTCGAGGGCGATCAGGGTGTTCGCCATCAGCCAGTACAGTTCGTCCCACGCCGCCGCGACCTCGGGAGTGACGGCCTCGCCGAGAACTTCCACGATGGCCTCGAACAGGTGCTTGTGGACGATCCAGTACTCGTCGGGCTTGATTCCCAGCGATGCGTGCTTGTGCGCGATGCGGGAGAGGATCGACTCGACGCGCGCCGGGTCCGGATCGAGCTGAAGGGTCGCGAACGCCGCGATGGAACCGGCGAGCGCCTTCTGCTGCTCACCTTGCTTCTGGTTGCCGCGGTTGAACAGGTCCCGTTCGAGTTCGGGGTGAGCGTCGAACATCTTCCGGTAGAACAACGGCGTGATGTCGCCGATGGCCGCACCGACTGCGGGCAGCGTCGCTGCGATCACGTCTTCGGATCCGGGCGAGAGCGGCATGGGTTCTCCTCATGGGTGGGTGGCAGGCGAGATTCGCGGGGGCACGGGAAAAGGCAGTTCGGCGGTGTTCCCGCGGGTCCCCAGATCTGCGACGGTGAGTGTGTCGAGCGCGGAGTAGAAGGCTTCCCGAGCTGTGCGCAGGGCAACGCGAAGAGTGCAATTGCCGCGGAGGGGACATGGTTTCGGTCCGTCGCAGTCCACGACCTCGCCTTCACCCTCGAGCTGGCGCGTGAGCCACCCGATCGTGGCGGTTCGGCCGAGTTCGGTGATGGCCAGACCACCTCCGCGCCCGCGCCGGGTGATGACGACGCCGAGCTCCCCGAGTCGCGCAACGACCTTGACGGTGTGTGCGTACGACAGTCCGAGTTGTTCGGCGACCGTAGCGGTGTTCGGCAGGTCTGCCGCCGGGGCGGCGGCCAGATGCGTGACAACTCGCAGTCCGAGATCGGTGAACCGAGTGAGTTGCATGCCCAGGACGATATAAATAGGTATCCGAAATGACAATTAAATTGTGATGTGCATCGCCGCTGGAATCCGTTGTCCTGACTAATTTCTCGAATCGGTGGGACCAAAGTCCCCGACGGTGACCTGCGATTGCGGCTACCCTCGATTTGTGACGACTCCGAGCGCAGAACCCCACGACCGCCGTCGGGTGACGGTGGGTGTCGACGGTTCCCCTCCGTCCGAACGCGCTGTTCGATGGGCGGCGGCGACTGCGGCGGGGCGCGGCCTCACGCTCCATCTCGTCCACGCAGTCGATTTCGCCCCGGCGTCGTTGCTCACGCCGACGCCCTCGGCGGAGCTTCCGTTCTTCCGGCCCTCCCAGGTGTTCGAATGGGCCGAGGAGGACGCCACCGCTCTGCTGTCGGACGCCGAGGAGATCGCTCGTGCCACCGAGCCCGACGTCCGGGTCACGACCGAGATCGCACTGACGGGTAGCGCGAAATGGCTGGTAGAGCTGTCGCGCCGGTCTGCGATGGTCGTGCTCGGCGCGACCGGCAGTACCCGGCTCGGTGAGTTGCTCCTGGGATCGACGCCCGTCGCGGTCGTCGGTCACGCGGCATGTCCGGTCGTCGTCGCACGCGGCGCCGCACCACCCGTTCCGGACAACCGGCCGGTCGTGGTCGGGCTCGACGGCAGCGCACTGAGCGAAGTGGCCGTCGAAGCGGCTTTCGAGGAGGCGTCGTGGCGCCGGGTCGATCTGGTCGCGGTGCACGTCTGGAGCGACATGCGGCCGGGTGAGATCGCAGCGTCGCCGCACTGGTTCGATCCGGTGGCGTTCGAGGAGAGCGAGCACGCCCTCGTGTCCGAATGTCTCGCCGGTTTCGGCGACCGGTTCCCGGACGTCACGGTGCACCGCAAGATCTACGTCGACGGTCCGCGGGTTCACCTGACGGCCTGGAGTGAGAAGGCGCAGCTCGTGGTGGTCGGTAGCCGTGGTCGTGGAGGATTCGCCGGCCTCCTGATGGGCTCGACGAGCAACACGCTCCTGCGGGAGGCGGCCTGCCCCGTGATGGTCGTGCGACCCGGAGCATCGTGACGGCGGTAGTGTGCGTTGCACTATCGACGACCACGTCCGCGCGGGTGCGCGGCAGGAGTGAGGGTGGCGCATGCGCATCGGAATGGGACTGAACTACAGCGGTGGATTCGCCGAGACCGCCGCCGAGGTCGCTGACCTCGAACAGGCCGGACTCGACATCGTGTTCGTACCCGAGGCCTATTCGTTCGATGCGGTGAGCCAGATCGGTTACCTGGCGGCCAAGACCAGCCGTGTCGAACTCGCGTCCGGCATCCTGCAGTTGTTCACCCGTACCCCCACGCTCACGGCGATGACGGCGGCGGGCCTCGACTACGTCTCCGACGGCCGGTTCGTGCTCGGGATCGGCGCGTCGGGTCCGCAGGTGATGGAGGGCTTCCACGGCGTCCCCTACAACGCGCCGCTCGGCCGCACCCGCGAGATCGTCGACATCTGCCGCCAGGTGTGGCGCCGCGAGAAGGTCGAGCACCAGGGCAAGTACTACCAGATTCCGCTGCCCGCGGATCAGGGCACCGGTCTCGGTAAGCCGCTCAAGCTCATCAACGAGCCTGTGCGCGAACGGATTCCGATCATCATCGCGTCGCTCGGACCCAAGAACGTCGAGATGACGGCGGAGATCGCAGAGGGCTGGCAGCCGCTCTTCTACTTCCCGGAGAAAGCCGCGGGAGTGTGGGGAGACTCCATCGCCAAGGGCAAGGCCAAGCGCGACCCGGCCCTCGGAGATCTGCAGATCTACGCCCAGGTTCCGCTCGCCATCGGCGACGACGTGGAGCACATGCTCGACTGGGTCCGGCCGATGGTCGCTCTCTACGTCGGCGGCATGGGCGCCAAGGGCAAGAATTTCTACAACGACCTCGCGGTCCGCTACGGGTACGAGAAGGAAGCGGAGAACATCCAGGATCTGTACCTGTCCGGCAAGAAGGAAGAAGCCGCGGCCGCGGTACCCGTCGAACTGATCCGCGCGGTGTCGCTGATCGGGTCGGAGGGCTTCGTGCGCGAACGGGTGGCCGCATTCGCCAAGTCGGGCGTCACGACCCTCAACGTCACACCGTTCGCGCCCGACACCGCCGGTCGCGTGCGATTGATCGAACAGCTGCGGCACATCTGCGGCTGACACAACCCGAGAAAGGTTCCCGCCACCGATGAGCGAACCCAAGCCGATCGTCGTCGCCGTCGACGGATCCGAGGCATCCACCCACGCGATGATCTGGGCGGCACGATCCGCGGCGGCGCGCGCGCTGCCGTTGCACATCGTCACCGTCGTCCACATCCCCGCGTTCTACTACTCGGAGCCGTACCTCGCGCAGAGCTTCCACGAGGAGATGAAGGCGACGGCGCGCGATCGGCTCGACAGCGCCGCCATGATGGCCCGGCAGATCGTCGACGACTCCGGACGGGTCGAGGTCACCACCGAGCAACTCGAGGGCAAGGTGGCGTCCACCCTGGTCGCGGTGTCGGCGAAGGCCGATCGCCTCGTGGTGGGCTCCCGCGGACTCGGGGAGGTCAAGGGGCTGCTCGCAGGTTCGGTGTCCACCGCGGTGGCGTCCCATGCCGTGGCCCCGGTGGTCGTGGTCCGCGGCCGCACCCTCGACGGCGCCCCGCCGGCCGAAGGTCCCGTCGTGGTGGGCGTCGACGGATCGGAGTCGTGCCGGGCCGCAGTCGAGGCGGCGTTCGCCGAAGCTTCCTCACGTGGCGCGACCCTCGTGGCCGTCAACGTGTGGAGCGATGTGAGCGTGCAGCCGTCGCTCGGCGCGGTGCCCGAAGACCCGCACTGGAGTCGCATCCAGACCGGCGAGGAAATCGTCCTGGCGGAACGGCTCGCGGGATATCGGGAACGCTATCCGGACGTCGTGGTGGAACGGGTCGTCGCACGCGACCGGCCGGTGCGTGTGCTCAGCGAGTACGCCGAACAGGCACAGTTGCTCGTGGTGGGAACTCGTGGCCGGGGCGGCTTCAAGGGGCTGCTGCTCGGTTCCACGAGCAACGCGCTGATCCAGACCGCGGACTGCCCGGTCATGGTCGTCCGGTCCGAAGTCGAGGACTGAGCGCGCGGCGCAGAACAGCTATTACGCGAGCAGGGTGTCAGCCGAATTCGTCGACGCCCTGCTCGCGTAGTTCGTTCCAGGCGTCGGCGGGATGGACGCCGCGGGCGATGGCGCCGTTCTCGATGAGGACGCCGAGCATCTGAGACATGAGGAACGCGACGTCGTCGAACCTGCCACAGCTGTACCGGGACGCGAGCCAGCCGGAGACGTTCCCCGCCTTCGCTGCCTGTGCCATGTCCAGCGCCGCGTGGAAAAGTTCCGTCGTGGGGGCCTGAACCGGGTCGCCCGTGGGTGCGCTCACTGCCTCCTCCTGTCTGCGTCGTGGTGCCGGAAGGAATCACGGTCTAATGGATTGCACTGTAATCGCCTGTCGCACACATCAAAAGCCGATCCGCATGATGAGCTGGGGTGGCGCCGGCAGATCGAGTAGTTCGGCGAGCCGGGACGCCGAGTCCCCGATACGCAGCGGATGCGTGAGCACCGATGCCGACAGTCGCGCGTCGACCGCTGCGAGCCACGCCCGCTGGGCCGCCATTCCCACACGCACCAGGTCTTCCGGTTCGGAGGAGTCGGGCACGAACAGCAGAACGGTTTCTCGCGCGATGGAATCGGAGAGCGCAGCCGGGTCGGGGACGCCCGTGGTGATCAGTGCTGCGCCCGCAGCACCTCGCTCATCGAGACCGGTGTTCCACGTCGTGACCACCTCGGCGTTCCCATCGGGTTGCCAGTGCGAGGTCCACGAGAACATCTCGCGCTGGTAGTGCTGGTGCCGGCGCTTGGCTTCGGCCGCATAGGTGAGGGTGCCGGCCAGGGCGCTCGCCTCGTCGGGGGCCAGCAGCATGACGTGGATTCCGGGCACTTCGGCAGCCGCGGAGATCACGTCGGCGATGGTCTCGGCAGGTACCGGGACGCCGGCGAAGGATTCGCGGTGGCTGCGCCGGTGGGATATTGCGGCGTAGAGGCGAAGGTCCCAGTTCGACGGTGCGGTCGCCTCGACCGCGTCGACCCGTGCGACCAGCGCAGAGCGCTCGGGATCGGGGAACAGAGCGGTCCGGGTCCGGTAACCCAGCACGCGCACGGCCAGTTCCAGGTTCGCGACGGCTGTGCCGCACGAGATCGTCCGGTCGGGGCGGAGCGGATCGCCGCCGGGCTCGGCGAATTCGGTGCGTTCCTCGAGTTCGGCCGACTGTCCGGGGAGGTACAGGTTCCACGGCTGGGTGTCGTGAACACTCGGGGCCGCGACCACGGCCCGTGCGATGATGTCCGTGCCCCCGGCGTTCCAGGTTTCGAAATCGACTGACACGGTCGCCTCCTCGCTCAGGGTCACCGTTTCCGGACGCGGTGTAGGCACACACGCCCGCATAGGTAGCGTTGCTCACGAGACACCTGTCGCGCGTGGGGCGAAGGTCCCGGACCTGCCGTCGAACGGCCCGGAGCCGGGTCACGAGGGTGACGGCTGGGACAATGGGGACCGATGCCCAACGAAAGGTGCGTGACATGCCCCGCGTATTCCTCGTCGACGACCACGAGATCGTCAGACGCGGCCTCGTCGACCTGCTGAGCAGCGTCGCCGACTTCACCGTGGTCGGAGAGGCCGCATCGGTGGGGGAGGCGCTCGCCCGGGTACCCGGCAGCGACGCCGACGTCGTGGTGCTCGACGTGCGACTCCCCGACGGGAACGGGGTGGAATTGTGCCGTGAACTGCGCAACCGCATGCCAGAACTCCGGGCGCTGATGCTCACGTCGTACGCCGACGACGAAGCGCTCTTCGACGCCATCATGGCGGGCGCGTCCGGATTCGTGCTCAAGCAGATCCTCGGCACCGACCTGGTCTCCGCGATCCGCACGGTGGGAGAGGGCGGTTCGCTGCTCGACAGCCGTGCGACCGCGGCCTTGATGGAACGGATCCGGGCCTCGCGCAACGCAGACCCGCTCGCCGAACTGTCCGAGCAGGAGCGCGCGGTCTTCGAGCTGATCGGTGAGGGCATGACCAACCGGGAGATCGCCGAGCGGCTGTTCCTCGCAGAGAAGACCGTCAAGAACTACGTCTCGCGGCTGCTGTCGAAGCTCGGAATGCAGCGACGCACCCAGGCCGCTGTGCTCGCCACCGAGCTCCGCAAGGAACGCGGGCACGACAACACCTGACGGGGTCCGGCGATCAGAGCGGGGCGCACCAGACCAGCCGCGTGCCCCTGCTCTCGTTGGATTCGACGCGGAACGACCCGCCGCACTGCTCGGCGCGTCGTTCCAGATTGATCAGACCGCTGCGCCGAACGGTGGCGGGCAACCCGGTTCCGTCGTCGACGATCTCGATCCGGAAGTCCTCGAGGGCCGAGACCGAGACGGAGATGTTCTCGGACTGGGAGTGCCGGAGTGCGTTGCTCAGCCCTTCCCGCAACACCGCTTCCGCTTGTGGATGGATGCGGGCGGGCACGAGGGTGTCGATCGGGCCCCGGAACTGGATGTTCGGCGACACGGCCGAGTGGACGCTCAGATCCCCGACCACGTCGAGCAGTCGCCGCCGCAGGCTCGTCGACGCTGCGGCGCCGGTGGTGTGCAGGTCGAAGATGGTCGTGCGGATCTCGCGGACGGTCCGGTCGAGTTGTTCGACCGCGTGCTGCACCACCTCCGCCATCCGGTCGTTGCCGACGCCCGAGGCCATGGTGCTCTGCAAGCTCATCCCGGTCGCGAACAACCGCTGAATCACGTTGTCGTGCAAGTCCTGTGCGATGCGGTCGCGGTCGGCGAGCACATCGAGCAGTCGCTGCTTGCGTTGTTGCTCTGCGAACTCGAGGGCGACGGCCGCGAGGTTCGCCATCGATTCGAGGCGGAGGACGTCTTCGTCGCCCCACGGTTCGCTCCCCGCTGCCCGTGTCGCGACGAGCGCACCGGTGATCGCGGAGGTGGCGGAGAGTGGGAGTACCACCGCGTGCCCCGGTCCGCTCGAATCCGCCGACGGGAGAAGCCATGTCGTACGCGTGTGTACCGGCTTCCGGGTTCTGAGGGCGCGCATGATCGGTGACCCGGTGAGGTCGACGCGCGTCGAAGTCAAGGAGGGCTCCGCGGGGGCCGCCGCCCGGACCGAGCCCTGTACGCCGTCGGCGAGGACGACGTACACCTCGGAACACACGGCGAGTTCCCGAACCTGGCCGACGAGCAGCGAGAGGGTGTCGTCGACCGAGCCGCCGACGAGCAACCGGGCGTTGATCGAGGCCATTGCGGTGAGCCACCGCTCGCGGGTGAGGGAACCCTCGAACAGCCATGCGTTCTCGACGGCCATGCCGGCCGAGGTCGCCAGGACTTTCAGGAGGATCTCGTCTTCCTCGGTGAACTCGGGTGCGCCGATTTTCTCGGTGAGATAGATGCTGCCGAACACCTTGCCGCGCACCATGATCGGAGTCCCGAGGAAACTTCCCATCGGGGGATGGTTGGCAGGGAAGCCGATCGAGCCGGGGTGCTGGGACAGGTCGGCGAGACGCACCGGCCGGGGGTCGTTGACGAGCAGGCCGAGAAGGCCGCGACCCTCGGGGAGGTGTCCCATGACCTCCCGCTGCGTGGGGTCGATGCCCACGTAGACGAATTCCGAGAGTCCGCCGTCCGAGGCACGCACACCGAGAGCGCCGTACCGGGCGCCGAGCAGCGACGTCGCTGCCGAGACGATGCGCTGCAGCATCGAATCGAGTTCGAGGCCGGACCCTACGACGAGCACGGCCTCGAGCAGTCCACGAAGCGTCGCGGGGGTGACCGTCTCGTCCAGGCGCTCGCGCATTTCGGACAGCAAGGTGTCGATGACACCGTCGGTGAGCTCGCTCATCGGGCCTGGCCGTCCACAAGTGCCAGGACCGCGCGGACCGCGATCTCGGACGGGTCTGCTTTCGCGCGACCCAGGTCGTGTGCGGCGCCCTCCACCGGGACCAGCGTCGTCGGGGCCGGCACGAGCGCGAGGGCGTGCCGCAGTTCGTCGAGCGTGCCGAAGGGGTCCCGGTCTCCGTGCACGAACACCGACGGCGCGGTGAGGGCAGGCAGATGTTCGGTCCGCGGCTTGTCGGGCTGGCCCGGCGGGTGCAGCGGGTACGACATCAGCAACAGTCCGTCCGCGATCCCGGGTCGTTCGGCGGCGAGCATGGTCACCTGGCGCCCGCCGTACGACACTCCGCCGAGAATGAGCGGCCCGTCGGAATATTCCCTGGTGGCGGCTGCGACCGCGGCGACCCCCTCGCGGTCCTCGCCGGCACGCGACGGCTGCGGCGGCCCTTTGGGGCGGCGCCGGCGGAACGGGAGGTCGTACCGCAGCGCCACGAAACCGTGCGCGGCGAAACGGGTGCACATGAGCTGGAGGATCTTCGCGTTGCAATTGCCTCCGGCTCCGTGTGTGAGCGCGACGACGCCGCGCGGGGAGCCCGAAGCGGAGTGCAGATAGCCGGACAGGGCCTCGGTGTCCACGTGTTCGGCGTCTTCGGGTGCGGGCGTCACACCGATACGGTAACCGCATGCTCCGAGGTGGCCCTCGGAGATGCGGCCCGGGGCGTCAGTCGACGACCGCGGTGGCCTCGACTTCGAGAAGAAGTCCCTCACCCGCGAGGGCGGCCACTCCGATGCCGGTGAAGGGCGGGAGCGGCTTGTCGATCCCGAGGCGCGCGGCGGCGCGGGCCACGCCCTCGACGAACGGTTCCATCTTGTCGGGCGACCAGTCGACGACGTAGACGGTCAATTTCGCGACATCGTCGAATGTCGCGCCGGCCTCGGCCAGGGCGGTGGCGACGTTGAGATAGCACTGCTCGGCTTGGGCCGCGATATCGCCCGCGCCCACCAGGGTGCCCTGCGCATCGACCGAGACCTGACCGGCCGTGAACACGAGCTTCGAGCCGGTCGCGACCGACACCTGGCGGTAGAGATCGACCTCGGGCAACGCTTCGGGGTTCATCAAGGTGACGGGCACCGGTACTCCTCTGGGTTGATCGGACTGGCAGGCGCTTAATATAGCAACGCAATGTTATGTATTGTTCAGGCATGGTGAGGTCCAAAGATCCGGCGGTGCGCGCACTGCTTCTCGAACGGGCGGCCCACATGCTCCGTACCCGTGAACCGATCACTTTGCGTGCACTCGTGGCGGGCACCGGCGTCTCCACGATGGCCGTCTACACCTACTTCGGCGGCATGGACGGGTTGTGGATGGCCCTCCGGCAGGAGGGCTTCACCAGGCTGGAAGCCAGGTTTGCGACCGTGGCGCTCACGGACGATCCGGTCCGGGACCTGACCGCACTCGTCGCGGCGTATCTCGGGAACGCACTCGAGCAGCCGGACCTGTACCGGGTGATGTTCGACGCGAGCGTCGACCTCGAAGACCTCTCGGCTGCCGATGCCACCCTCGAATATCTGGTGCGGGCGGTGCGCCGGGCCCAGGGCGAAGGCCGCTTCACCGGAATCGAGCCCCTGGACCTGGCGATCCAGAGTTGGGCGATCGGCCACGGGTTGGTGTCGCTCGTCGCGAACGGGCCGTTGCCCGAGGACACGCTCGAACACTGTGTACCGATGCTCACGGCGCTGTTCGTCGGAGCAGGCGACGACATCACGCGGTGCCGCGCGTCGGTGGCACACGGATGGAGTCGGCCTACGGCTACTTGAGCAGCCTGGACAGCCGGCGGTCGGCGAGCACCTTCCCGCCCGTCTGGCACGTCGGGCAGTACTGGAAGGAACGTTCCGCGTAGGAGACTTCGCGGACGGTGTCTCCGCACACCGGGCACGGTTGACCGGTGCGGGCGTGCACCCGCATGCCGGAGCGCTTCTCGCCCTTGAGCCGGGCTGCGTCCTGCCCGACGGATCGCGCGACGGCGTCCTCGAGCACGGAGCGCATCGCGCCGTACAGTGCCGAGACCGAGGCGTCGTCGAGCCGTCCGGCCGTGGCGAACGGTGACAGTCGCGCCACGTGGAGGATCTCGTCCGAGTAGGCATTCCCGATTCCTGCGAGCACGGACTGATCGGTGAGGAACGTCTTCAGCCGGGAGGTACTCCCGGCGACCAGTGCGGCGAACTCGTCGGCGGTGAGCTCGAGGGCGTCCGGTCCGAGGCGCGCGACACCGGGGATCTTCTTCGGGTCGTCGACGACCCAGACCGCGAGCCGCTTCTTGGTGCCCGCTTCCGTGAGATCGAACGCCGGCGTCGTCGCGTCGGGCGCGAACAGGTGGACCCGCAGAGCCAGCGGTCCCTTCCCCAGCTTCGGCGGAGACTGCGACGGTTCGTCGAGCCACCGCAGCCACCCCGCGCGGGAGAGGTGTGTGACCATCTGCAGGTCCGAACACTCGATGGCGAGGAACTTGCCGTACCGGGCGGCGCCCGTGATGTCCCGCCCCTGCAATGCGGTGATCGGCGGATCTGCCGTCTGCAGCACGCTCAACGCGGCCACGTCGATCCGGCCCACCACGGATCCGACAGCATGCTCACGCAGGAATACGGCGAGTGCTTCCACCTCGGGCAGCTCGGGCATGGCTCCCAGGCTACGACTCGGGCGCGATCACCGGGGCTCGGCGGACGAACCGGTGTCGGGACGACGCCGTAGACTGCCCTCGTGACTGTGCCGACCCCCTACGAAGATCTCTTGCGACTCGTCCTCGAGACCGGTGCCGAGAAGAACGACCGTACCGGGACGGGCACGCGGAGCCTGTTCGGTCACCAGATGCGCTTCGATCTCTCCGAGGGCTTTCCGCTCGTCACCACCAAGAAGGTGCATCTGAAGTCCATCGTCTACGAGTTGCTGTGGTTCCTGCGCGGCGACTCGAACGTCCAGTGGCTCCGCGACCACGGCGTGACGATCTGGGACGAGTGGGCGCAGCCGGACGGCGATCTCGGTCCCGTCTACGGGGTCCAGTGGCGTTCGTGGCCGACTCCCGACGGACGGCACATCGACCAGATCTCGCAGGTGCTCGAGACGCTGCGCAGCAATCCCGACTCGCGCCGGATGATCGTCTCCGCGTGGAACGTCGCCGACCTGGACAAGATGGCGCTGATGCCGTGCCACGCGTTCTTCCAGTTCTACGTCGCCGACGGCAAGCTCAGCTGCCAGCTGTACCAGCGCAGCGCCGACCTCTTCCTCGGGGTGCCGTTCAACATCGCCAGCTACGCGCTGCTCACCCACATGGTGGCGCAGCAGGTCGGGCTCGAGCCCGGCGAGTTCATCTGGACCGGCGGCGACTGCCACATCTACTCCAATCACATCGAGCAGGTCACCGAGCAACTCACGCGCGCGCCGTACCCGTACCCGACCTTGCAGTTGCAGCGCCGGGACTCGCTCTTCGACTACACCTTCGACGACGTGAAGATCGTCGGCTACCGGCACCATCCGGCGATCAAGGCGCCCGTGGCCGTCTGATGGGTGAGATCAGCCTGATCTGGGCACAGGCCCGCAACGGCGTCATCGGCCGCGACAACAAGATTCCCTGGCACATCCCGGAAGACCTGGCGTTCTTCAAGGACGCCACGATGGGCAAGCCGGTGGTCATGGGGCGTCTCACGTGGGATTCGCTGCCGCCGAAGTTCCGGCCGCTCCCGGGCCGCCGCAACGTGGTCGTCACCCGCGACCCGGAATGGTCGGCCGACGGTGCTCACGCCGCATCCGGTCTCGACGAGGCGTTCCGGCTCGCGGGCGACGGCGATGTCGTGGTCATCGGTGGCGGCCAGATCTACGCGCAGGCGATGCCGCGAGCGACCCGTCTGCTGGTCACCGAGGTGGACCTCGACATCGACGGGGACGCGACGGCTCCGGAGATCGGGCCCGAATGGTCGGCGACCGAGACCGGAGAGTGGCGGTCGTCGGCGAAGGGGATCAGGTTTCGCTGGGTCCGGTATTCGCGAAGCTGAGTGTCGTGTCGGTGAGTACGCCATACTGCGCTACATGGACAAGCTCTCCCTGACCGCGCTGGCCCGGCAGCAGCTGAAACTGGCGGCGACGTCGAGCAGTGGCCGTAGTTCGCAGACGGTTTTCGGCGGGCACGCCAAGCATCTGCGGCAGACCATGGTGGCGCTGCTGGCCGGGCACGAACTCGGTGAGCACGACAGTCCCGGCGAGGCGACCCTGCAGATCCTTCAGGGGCAACTCCAGCTGGTCGCAGGCGACGACCTGTGGAAAGGGTCGGCGGGGGATCTGATCGTCATTCCGCCGGCGCGGCACAGCGTCCGGGCGATCGAGGACGTCGCGTTTCTCCTCACGGTCGTGAAGTAGCAGGCGCGTCGCTCGTGTAGCCGCGATAGCCCTCCCACGCGATCCGCCGCTCTCGGCGCGGATCGTCCTCCACTCGCTGGGGAACATCGAAAATCATGGTCGCGCGGTCTATTTCGTCATAAGCGGGCCACGAAGGCAGTGGTTCGCCGTGCCTCGCGAAATGTGTCCACTGCCGCTGTACCGATGCCGCGACGGTGCGCAGCCCGCGCCGTCCGCCCGCGGTGGTGAGGATCCGGCCGATCGGCTCGTCGGCCTGATCGAACACTGCCAGCAGATCGACCGCGTGCGTCGCGTCGAACCCGGTCCACTTGAGGAGACGCGGCGCGTAGTCGAACCGGTACATGTACGTCGGTGCGAAGCGTGCGTGCGCCTGTGCGATCTGGAGTGCGGGATACCAGAACGTGAAGTCGCCGCCGAGATCGATGGCGGCCTTCTCGTCCGGATATCCGGGGTACGCCGCGGTCACCCGGCTCTTCGCGTCCGGGTCGGTCGCAGCGAACATGCGGTCGATGCGGTCGGGACTGGTAGGCAGGCCGTCGAGGAACTTCGGGAACAGAGCGCCTTCCCGGTCGTTGGTGCCGATGACGAGGGGGACCGGATGAGCCGCTCCGGTCTCGAACGCATCGAGCGGAGCGATCGGGACGACATCGCCGTCGACAACCGGCCCGAACGGGTGGAGGCCGGGAGTGTCCCTCAGAGTGTGGGCGCCCAGACGCGCACCCGCGCGTCCCAGGTCCGCGGGAGAACCGCCGGTGAGTGCCGCGACAGCCGATTCCGAGTCGGCGCCGAGCAGTTCGAGGAACACGCGACTCCACCGGGCGGAGTTGTCGGCGGTGTTCACCAGGTTCGGGGCGGGACTCTGCGCGATCGCCCCGGAGAACAGCCCGCGCGCCGCGGGCGTCGCGAGCAGCGTCGTGACCGAGGTACCCCCGGCCGATTCACCGAAGATCGTCACGTTGCCCGGATCGCCGCCGAAAGCAGCGATATTGCGCTGCACCCACTCGAGGGCCGCGACCTGGTCCCGGAGACCCAGATTGGAGTCGAATTGTGTGGTGCCGTCGGAGAACTCGCGGAAATCGAGATATCCGAGCGCGCCGAGCCGGTAGTTGACCGACACGTACACCACATCGCCGCGCCGTACGAGCGACTCACCCCCGTACAGGGAGAGGGCAGTGGTGCCGAGAGTGAATGCGCCGCCGTGGATGAACACCATCACCGGCCGCGGACTGTGCACCCGGCCCGCGGGCGCAAGGACGTTGAGCGTGAGACAGTCCTCGGCGGGGCGCACCCGGACGCCGCGGCGTCCCGTGGCGACTCCTCGCGGGTGCTGGGATGCCGCATTGCCGAACTGCGTGGCGTCCCGCTCGCCCGTCCAGGGTTCGACGGGCTGGGGAGCGCGCAGGCGCAGCGCGCCCACGGGTGGTGCCGCGTAGGGAATGCCGCGCCACGTGAGCAGGTCGCCGGTTCGGACACCGCGAACAGCGCCGTCCGCATATGTGACGAGGGTCTCGGACGTCATTCTTGGCACTGTACGGGACGAGTCACCACGATCGGCGAGTCCCGCGCAGGGGCGTCACAGTTGCGGGCGCAGCACGTCGTACGCCCACGCCGCCAGGGTCGTCGGCGTCGTGGACCGTATCGAGCGTGATTGTTCCGGAACGAATCCGTCGCGGAGGCCGGTGGACATGCCCGTCATCGCGTCGACCTGCGCGTCGGACAGGCCGGCGGCCTGTAACCCCCGGCGCATCTCGTCGTCGGCGATCTGTTCGGCGCGCAGCGGCAGGTCCGTCGCAGCGGAGACGATCTCCGCGACCTGTGTCCACGTGAGATCGGACGGCCCGTGGACGGCCTGCACGTGACGGCCGCTCCACTCGGTCGAGAGCAGTCGTGTGGCCGCGACCTCGGCGATGTCGCGGGGCGCGACCCACGGCATCGGATGGTCGACCGGCACGATCACCTGCACGGTGCCGGAGGCGATCATGTCGAGTTGGTACTCCAGGTTGCTGAAGAAGTACCCGCACCGCAGGTGCGTGACGTCGGCATCCGTGTCGTCCAGTGCGAGTTCGGTGGCGGCCAGGCCGTCGATTTCGCCTGCGCCGCGGCGCTTCTCGGCCCCGACGCTGCTCTGGAAGACCACCCGCCCGATGCCGTTTTTCGTGACCGCCCGGGCGATACTCGTGGCTGCGCGGCGGTACTCGGCGAGAGGGTCGTCGCCGGAAGGTGGCGGGTCCACCCAGTAGATCGTGTCGACCCCGGCGGTTGCCTCGACGACCGCATCCGAATCGAACTGGTCGACTGCGACGGTGTCGACCTCCGCACGCAGCCGAGCAGGCAGCTTCTCGGGACGGCGCGCCAGGACCAGGGGGCGCACCCCGGCACGGACCAGGATGGGAACGAGATGGCGGCCGACGTGTCCGGTGGGAGTAGTGACGGCGATACGCATGTATGGATCTCCTCTCGTCGAGTGCTCCGGCGTCACCGTATCGAGAGATACGGCCCGATCCTGTCCGCCATTTCGGTCACCATGGATTTCATGACGAGCGACCCGACGACACGCGCGCTCGAACTCCTGTCGGTTCTCCAGCGGGGAGGGGAGTGGACGGCAGCCGTGCTCGCCGCGCGCCTGGGGGTCAGCACACGTACGGTCCGCCGCGATGTCGAGCGGCTGCGCCGTCTGGGGTATCGGGTGGACAGCCGGCCCGGCCCGTCGAGTGCGTACCGGCTCAGGGCGGGCCGGTCCGTCCCGCCGCTGCTCTTCACCGCCGACGAGGTCGCGATCCTGGTCGCCGGAGTGCGGCTGATCGCGCCTCGCCTCGCGAGCGCGGAGAGTGCGGGCGGCGCGGACAGGGCGGACGATGCGGACAGTGCACTGGCGAAACTCGAGAACGTACTCTCGCCGGCGCTGCGGCAACGTTCCCACGCGATGGACCTCGCCACCGAGGTGCTCGACGACGCGCACGGCGTCAGCGTGCAGGTGGTCGGGGCGCTGGCCGATGCGGTCGCGGGGGGCCGGGCGGGGGCCGGGGGGGGCCCCCCCCCCCCCCCCGGCCCCGGGACGCCGTTTTCGTCGGTCACCAGGTCGTAGGACGCGCTGAATGCGGGGTGGTCGTCGCACGCGCCACCCACGATGCGACCGGACGCTTTG
>NZ_JAXION010000034.1:0-38883 GCF_049311045.1 Rhodococcus sp. 7Tela_A2
CACGGGGGACGCTTCGATTCTCGGACGGGTGGTGGCAGGCGTACCCCTCCAGGATGCCAACTGCCGACACGGACGACGAGGTGCCCCGCCGAGCGTCACCTTCGTCCTATAGTCCGGGGCATCGCGCATCGCGCATCGCGCATCACGGCTGAGAGGGTTCCGGTGAAGGTTGACGGCAAGGTAGCCATCGTGACCGGCGGGGGAGGCGGAATCGGTGGTGCTCTCGCCGCCCGCCTCGTGCAGGAGGGGGCCCGCGTGGTCGTGGCCGACCTCGATGCGGACGCTGCCCGGCGCGTCGTGGACGAGATCGACGCCACCTCGGCGATCGCAGTGGGCACCGATGTCTCCGACACCGAAGCGATCCGTGGCCTCGTCGAGCGAGCCGAAGCAGAATTCGGGCCGGTGGACCTGTACTTCGCGAACGCGGGCATCACCGGCCCGCCCGGGCTCGATATCGCCGAATCCGCGTGGGATCAGGTACTCGAGGTCAACCTCCGGGCACACATCCGGGCAGCGAACATCCTGGTACCCGGATGGGTCGAACGCGGCTCAGGGTATTTCGTCAGCACCGCGTCGGCTGCCGGTCTTCTCACCCAGATCGGGTCCGCGGCGTATTCGGTGACCAAGCACGCCGCGGTCGGGTTCGCCGAGTGGTTGTCGGTCACCTACGGCGACCAGGGGGTCCGCGTCTCGTGTCTGTGCCCGATGGGTGTCAACACGCCACTGTTGTATGCCGGAAAGAACTCCGATACCGAACTCGGCGCGCTGGCCACCCGTGCGGTGACCGGTGCCGGTGCGGTCCTGGAACCGGTCGACGTCGCCGAGGTAGTGCTCCGGGCACTCGAAGACGAGCACTTCCTGATCCTTCCGCATCCGGAAGTCCTCGAGATGTACCGGCACAAGGGTGCCGACTACGACCGATGGCTGAGCGGTATGCGCCGGTACCAGAACATCCTTCGTGGGCAGTCGGCGCAACAGTAGGAGCGCGGTCCCGCCGAAACCCGATCCGTATCCGCTCGTGGTGACATAGCGTCTGCGCCATGGCTTCTGTCGACACCGTCCGCGGCCCCGCCGACACCGGTGATCTCGGTCGTGTCCTCATGCACGAACACGTCTTCGTGCTCGGGGAGGAACTGCGCGAGAACTACCCCGGCTACCCGACGAGGTGGGACGAGGAACTGCGCGTCGACGACGCGATCTCGAAACTGCGTGCATTGTCCGACCGTGGGATCGACACGATCGTCGATCCCACCGTGATCGGACTCGGCCGGTACATACCGCGGATTCAGCGCATCGCCGAACACACCGACATCAACATACTGGTGGCGACGGGGCTGTACACGTACAACGAACTGCCGTTCCAATTCCACTATGTCGGACCGGGATTGCTGTTCGACGCCCCCGAACCTCTGACCGAATTGTTCGTCCACGACATTCGTGAGGGAATCGCCGACACCGGTGTGAAGGCGGCGATGCTCAAGTGCGCGATCGAGGCGCAAGGTCTCACGCCGGGGGTCGAGCGGGTGATGCGGGCGGTGGGCCGGGCCCACGTCGAAACGGGAGTCCCCATCACCGTGCACACCAATCCGCACACCGGATCCGGCCTCGTGGCGCAACAGGTGCTGGCCGAAGAAGGTGTCGATCTGACGAAGGTCGTGATCGGGCACAGCGGAGACTCCACCGACCTCGAGTACCTCCGCAAGATCGCCGACGCCGGGTCGCTCCTCGGGATGGACCGGTTCGGTCTCGATCTGCTGCTGCCCTTCGAGCAACGCGTCGATACCGTTGTCGCACTGGCGGAGAGCGGATACGCGGACCGCATGGTGCTCGCGCACGATGCATCGTGCTTCATCGACTGGTTCCCGCACGAGGTCAAGGAACTTGCGGTACCGAACTGGAACTACAACCACATCAGTGACGATGTGTTGCCGGTGCTGCGCGAGCGCGGTGTCACCGACGAACAGATCACCACGATGCTCGTCGACAATCCTCGGCGGTTCTTCGAAACGTGAGCGCTGCGCGCCGAACGGGACAGAATGTGCCGTATCCCTTGCGTCCACCTCGAAACGAGACCAGGCTGATTCGTGGATGGCATCGGCCGGATAGTCATGGTTCACGTCCACGACCGGTGTTCGTGCAATGACAGGTACGGCAGTGGATCGACGCTCTCGGGCAGATCGGCGCCGGATTTCGATCGGAGATACCCATGTCGGTCGCCCGTATCGTTCTCATGGCCTTATTCATGTGTGCTGTCGCTGTAAGCGGCTGCTCAGACGGCGACGGCGACGGCGGCGGCTCGAATGCTCCTGCGTCTTCCTCCACCGAGACTTCTGCGTCAGCGACAGCATCCACGGCGGCGGGGGAGTCCTCAACGTCCGCTGCGGAACAATCGGGTGTACCCGAGCCCGTGGTTCCCCCCGCACAGGTGACGTTCGAGTGCGGTGACCCGACGCTCTACCAGAGTGGCACTGCCCTCTACTCGGATGGCACCACCGGGTACGAACCGAGCTGCGACGTCGCGCCCTCCGAGCGCACATTGCAGTACTGCGACGTCGGCGGCGTGGCCGTGTACAGCGACGGCTCCTATTCCACAACCGATCCAGCGTGTGCGCTGCCACCGCCGCCATCGGCCGACGAGTCGGGTTACCCCTATGACCCCAGCCAGGATCGCAATGGTGACGGCGTCATCAGCGGTTATGAGCGGTGTGGCACTGCGTGTGGGGAAGCGCCGACCAGCGGCGAGATCCAGATGCAGTACGGATGCGAAGAAGGATGGATCGACCCCGAAACATGCACTCAGGCTGGTTACTGAGTCGGCGAGGTCGACCGGGAATCTGGACGCCCGCGGCACCTGCTCTCGATGCACTGCTTGCACAGCGTTGTGGAGACCAACCCGAGCGTGCGCTTCCGGACCGGACGGTGCTGACGCCGTGCCGGACAGATCGATCAATACAGTGGAGTCATGACATCGCACGGTTTGCCGGTCACGGTTGCTCGCGGCGTCGGGGTGGACACCGGCAACGCAGTGAGGGGAACCCTCACCGGTCGCCCCCGCCCCGAGGACCGCCCTGCCGACGTGACGGTGCGCCCGCTCGAGGATCGAGACTGGGATGCAGTGCGGCGGATCTACGGTGAGGGGATCGCGACCGGCACCGCGACCTTCACCACCGAGGTTCCCGCCCGTGAGGTACTCGACGAGCTGTGGCTGCCCGGCCACCGGTGGGTCGCCGAGATCGACGGGTCTGTCGTCGGCTGGGCGGCGTTGAGCCCGGTATCGAGCCGCGAATGCTATGCCGGGGTGGCGGAGAACTCGATCTACGTCGCCGACGGGATGCGTGGGCGCGGGGTCGGCAGAGTGCTGCTACGCACCCAGGTCGACGCCGCCGACGAGGCGGGTTTGTGGACGTTGCAGACCTCGATCTTCCCGGAGAACCGCACCAGTCTCGCTCTGCACCACGCGGCGGGATTCCGCACCGTGGGTATCCGCGAACGAATCGGCAAGCTCGCCGGCGTCTGGCACGACACCGTCCTGCTCGAACGCCGGTCCGAAACGGTGATCTGACAGACCCGGCCTACCTTGCGGGACCGGGCATCGTCGGCCGCGGATTCTCGCCCGCGCGTTCACGCGGCGTCGTGCAGCACCAGCCCGAGCGTGCGCCGAAGTCCGGACCGGACGGTGCTCACACCGTGCCGCACCGGCGACCGCGTCCATCCGCGGGCACCGCGTGTCGGGCGGTCGCGCGTGGTGAAGATCAAGGCGTGCCCTTGCTCGATCACGGTGGCAGTACCGCGGGACTGGGCCCGGGGACGTTGCTCGAGGAGCAGGAACTCGCCGCCGGTGTAGTCGACACCGGGACGGTCGAGCCCGATCACCACCTGCAGCGGGAACGCGAGATCGCCGTAGAGGTCGCGGTGCAGCGCGTTCCAGTCGCCGCCTGTGTAGCGCAGCATCAGCGGCGCCGGCTTGCTCTGGCCGGCAGCGTGACACATTTCCAGCCACTCGTCGAAGTCGTCGGGCCAGGGTGTGGGATCACCCAGTCGCTCGGCCCACTCGCGCGCGGGGGCGAGCAGGCGGCGGTAGAAGGCGGTGCGGAGTTGGGCGACCGGGCGGGGGACGGGCGCGCCGAAGTACTTGTAGGTTCCGTGGCCGTAGCGGTGGCGGGCCATGTCGACGGTCGTGCGGAATCGGGTGTCCTCGTCCCACAGCGACGAGATCTCGGCACGCTCGGCGTCCCCGAGGAGGGGGCCGGTGGCGGCGCAACCGTAATTGTCGAGGTCGTCGACGAGATGCGGCCAAGGGAATTCGTCGATGCGGTCGGTCAAGCTCGAGGTGTGCTGCGTCATGCTCGCTCCTTCGCTCTCGTACGGTAAACGCACCGGAGCGCGAGAACGTGAGATCTCAGCGAGGAGCGTCGTCGACGAGCTTGCGAAGCAGCCGGGCGAGGTCGGCGCGTTCGGAGGGGTCTAGCCGGGCGAACACCTCCGCGGCGTCGGTATCGCGTGCCGCGTCGAGTTCGTCCAGAACTGTGCGACCGTTATCGGTGAGCTGCACACATACCGCGCGGCGATCGGCGGGATCGGGAAGGCGCTCGGTCAGTCCACGGGATTCGAGGCGGTCGACGACCTCTGTCGCCGATCGAGGCGCGATACGCAGTGCCTTTGCGACCACGCCGAGGCGGATCGGGGTGTCGGTGTCGCCGATGACCCGGAGGGCGCGGTGTTCGTGTGGGGACAGCTCCCACGGGTTCAGCAAGTCGTGCCAACGTCGCCGCAGGGTGCGGGTGGCGCCCATCAGAAGGTCGCGCAGCACAACGGGAGAATCGGACATGACCGGACTATACCTCACTTGACAGTTACCTCTTAATGAGGCAACCTCAGTAATTACGTACGAATCATGAATCGAGGTGGTGTGCATGATGCATCCCCCACCAGGTCGAGGCGGTCACCCCGGTGGCCGCGGAAAAATCGACCCCAAAGACGTCGAGCAACTGCGCGAATCTCCCGTCAGCCTGCGCCGGATCGGCGCGCTCTTCGCCCCTTATCGTCGTCAGATCGCCCTGGTCGTGGTGCTGATCGTGGCGTCGTCCGCTGTGTCGCTCGCGACGCCGTTCCTCGTGCGCGCCGTCATCGACGACGCGATTCCGCACCAGAACGTGAGCCTGTTGCTGTGGGCCGTGGGCGGCATGCTCGCGGTCACCGTGATCAGTTCACTGTTCGGAGTGGTGCAGACCTGGATTTCCACCACGGTCGGCCAGCGAATCATGCACGGCCTGCGAACCCGGGTGTTCAGCCACCTGCAACGGCAGTCCCTGAGCTTCTTCACCCGCACCCGTGGCGGTGAAATCCAGTCGAGACTGACCAACGACATCGGCGGCATGCAGTCCGTCGTCACGACGACGGCCACCTCGCTCGCCGCCAACATCACGACCGTGGTCGGCACCGCGATCGCCATGGCTGTGCTGAGCTGGCGGTTGTCATTGCTGTCGCTGATCGTGCTTCCGCCGGCCATCTGGCTCACCCGCCGCGTCGCCCAGATGCGACGGGCGATCACGACGCGCCAGCAACGCCGGCTCGCAGACATCCAGACCCAGATCGACGAAGGCCTGTCCGTCAGCGGCGTACTGCTCGGCAAGACTCTCGGCACCGGTCCCGCGCTGGCGGACAAATTCGCGAAGACCTCCGCCGATCTCGCCGACCTCGAGGTGCAGGCGCAACTGTCGGGGCGGTGGCGCATGGCCACCATGAACATCGTCTTCGCGGCGATTCCGGCGGTGCTCTATCTCGTCGCAGGTCTGCCCGCGACCTCGGGCGGCATGACCATCGGCACGCTCGTCGCATTCACGGGACTGCAGGGCGCGCTGTTCCGTCCCCTCATGAGCCTGCTCGACGTCGGCGTGTCCGTCACCAGTTCGCTCGCGCTGTTCAGCCGCATCTTCGAGTATCTCGATCTGGCCGTCGACATCGAAGAACCCGCGCACCCGGTCCCGGTCGACCCCGAGAAGATCTCCGGCAGGGTCCGATTCGAGAATCTCGGCTTCCGGTACGAAGGGGCACATCGCCTCGCGCTCGAGGGGATCGACCTCGAAATACCGGCCGGTACGCAGGTCGCGCTCGTGGGCGAGACCGGTTCGGGCAAAACCACGCTCGGGTCACTGATGGCACGGTTGTACGACCCCACTTCCGGCCGGGTGACGATCGACGGCATCGACCTGCGAGACATGCGGCTCGCCGATGTAGCGGCTCTCGTCGGTGTCGTGTCGCAGGAGACCTATCTGCTGCACGCCACCGTCCGGGAGAATCTGCGCTACGCGAGGCCGGACGCCACCGACGCGGAGATCGAGGACGCCGCGCGGGCAGCGCACATCCACGACCTGATCACCTCGCTGCCCGACGGCTACGACACCGTGGTCGGCGCACGCGGACACCGGTTCTCCGGTGGCGAGAAGCAGCGAATGGCGATTGCCCGCACGCTGCTGCGGGACCCGCGGATCCTGGTGCTCGACGAGGCGACCAGTGCCCTCGACAACGACACCGAACGCGCAGTGCAGCAGGCGCTCGACAACGCCCGGGCCGGGCGGACGACCATCACCATCGCGCACCGCCTCTCCACGGTGCGCGACGCCGACGAGATCGTCGTCCTCGACCACGGACGCATCATCGAGCGGGGCACCCACGACGCGCTCGTCGCGCGCGGCGGCAAGTACGCGGCACTCGCGCGACGCGACGGCCGTACGCTCGCCGAGCACACCGAACGGTCCGTGGGCGTGTGAGTCAGGCGCGCACCGACGAGAGGGCGCCCACCACCTCGTGCGTTGGAAGCACGACCGCGCATCGCGAGGCGACGTAGCTCAGTGCGTCGGCGTGCTCGCGTTGGGAGAAGTCGGCCGTGGCGTCCGAGACGAAGAAGACCTGGATGTCGTTCATGAACCCGTCCAGGGCCGTCGTCAGGCACCCGATGTGCGCGTACACGCCGGTGACGATCAGCTGGTCGCGGCCCCACGCGCGCATCCGTTCGAGCAGATCGGTGCGGATGAAGGCGCTGTACCGCCATTTGGTGAGCATGGTGTCGCCGGCGTGCGGTGCCAACTCCGCGATGATCGACGTCTCGGCGGGGTCCTCGGACAATCCGGGGCCCCAGAAGTCGGACAACAGCGCACGGTCGGCCGGGTCCTGGTCTCCCGGCTGCGCGGTGTACACAACCGGAGCGCCGACATCGTGAGCGGTGTTGCGCAGCAGGTCGATATGGGGAACCACCGTGGCCAGCGGATCGGCCGCCCGGTCGAACGAGCGCACGAAGTATTCCTGCATGTCGTGCACCAGCACGACGGCGCGGTTCGGATCGATCGACCACGACACCACGTTCGTGGGCTGCTCGTGGGGAAGGGAATAGGACACGGACTTCGGCAGAGCCATCGGATCTTCGCTTTCTGCGGTGTGGTCGGTCAGTTCTGGAGGGTGGCGGCCAGCGCGCGACGCAGTTCGTTGCGGCTGATCTTGCCGACACCGGTCACCGGAAACGCGTCGACGAAGCGCACCTTGTCCGGGATCTTGTACGCCGCGAGTCCACGCTCCCGCAGGAAAGCTTTGAGCGCGAGAGCTTTCGGCGCCTCACCCTCGGTGACGACGAAGGCACACGTGCGTTCGCCGAGGTACTGGTCGGGCATGGCGACCACGGCGGCATCGAGCACCGCGGGGTGCGCGACGAGATGGTTTTCGACCTCCTCCGCGGCGATCTTCTCGCCGCCCCGGTTGATCTGGTCCTTGGCGCGGCCTTCGACCACGATGTAACCGTGCTCGGTGATCCGCACGATGTCGCCCGTGCGATAGAACCCGTCGGGAGTGAATGCCGTCGAATTGTGTTCGGGCGCATTGTAGTAACCGCGGATCGTGTACGGGCCCCGGGTGAGGAGATGGCCGGGGGCACCGAACGGGACGGGCTCGTCGGCGTCGTCGGCGACACGGATCTCGTCGTGCGGGCTGATCGGACGTCCCTGGGTCCGGACGATCGTCTCGTCGTCGTCGTCGAGGCGGGTGTAGTTGACGAGGCCCTCTGCCATGCCGAAGACCTGCTGCAGCGTGCAGCCGAGTTCCGGGCGCACCCGCTTGGCCGCCTCCGCCGGGAACTTCGCGCCACCGACCTGCAGTACCTCGAGCGACGACAGGTCGTGTTCGGTACGGGCCCGTGCGGACAGCCATGCCAGTGCGAGCGGCGGGACCAGCGAGGCCATCGTCACCCGTTCGCTCTCGATCAGTGCGAAGGCCGTGTCCGGACTCGGATCCGGCGCCAGCACCACCCTGCCGCCGGAGTGGAGGACACCGAGAATCCCGGGCGAGCTCATCGGGAAGTTGTGTGCCGCAGGAAGCACGACCAGCATGCGGGTGCGCTCGTCCACTCCGCAGATGCGGGCGGAGTCGCGCACAGAGTAGAGGTAGTCGGCGTGGGTGCGGGGGATGAGCTTCGGGGTTCCGGTGGTACCGCCGGACAGTTGGAGAAAGGCGACGGACTCGGCATCGACGTCGGCGATCGGTGCAGGCTCGTGCGTGCGCAGCGATGCCAGGGAGGTGAACTCGGCGGCGTCTCCGGCGACGATCACTGTGGGCGGGTTCTCCAGCGCGCCAGTCACTTCGCGGGCTAGCGTGCGGTAATCGAAACCACCGTGCTCGGCGGCGACGATGTAGGCGGCGGCGTCCGAGAAACGGCAGAAGTAGCCGACCTCGGAGGCGCGGTGCGCCGGCAGAGCGAACACGGGCAACGCCCCGATGCGGAAGACCGCGAAGAGGACTTCGGTGTATTCGACGATGTTCGGTAACTGGAGCACGACCCGGTCGCCGGCACGAACACCGGCATTCAGGAGCCCGGTGGCGATACGTGCGGCGGACTCGTCGAGGTCACGGTAGGTGAGGTGCCGCCGCGCCCCGGTGGCGTCCGGTCCCACAACCGCGACCCGGTCGCCGAAGTGCGCTGCGCGGGTGGGCATGAACTCCGCGAACGTCTCGCCGGTCCAGTAACCGGCGCCGCGGTACAGCTCACTGAAATCCTCGGGGAAACGGGCGATGTCGGCAAGCGCGCTGCGCCGGAGGCCGGAGGTCACGAATGATTCCTTTCGGGAACGGAAGGGGTCTCAGGCACGAAGGGTCGCGCCACCGTCGACATACAGGGCTTGCATGGTGATGTGCCGGGCGCGGTCGGAGAGAAGGAACTCGATGGCGTCCGCGATGTCGGACGGTTCTGCGATGCGCCCGAGCGGGATTCCGACCTTGAACTGTGCGGGGTCGCCCTCGATGGCGCTACGCGCACCGTTGTCGTCGTCGGGGTCCTCCCACAGCGACCGTTGCATCGCGGTGTCGGTGGAGCCGGGGGCGACGATATTGGCGCGGATTCCGTAGGGCGCCAGTTCCAGTCCGGCGACCCGCACGATCATCGCCGCGGCCGCTTTCGAGGATCCGTAGGCGCCCATGCCCATCCGGGGAACACCTGCGGAATTCGAGCCGACCACGACGATCGACCCCGAACGGCGCTCCCGCATCACACGTCCCACGGCACGCAGGACCGCGACCAGTCCGGTCACGTTGACGTCGAACATGCGCTGCCAGTCGTCCGGATCGGAGTCGAGTACGGATCCGGTGGTGAACACTCCCGCGACGTGGGCGAGTCGCTCGAGGGGACCGTGGTCGGATTCGATGTTGCCGACGGCGAACTCGACCGCGTCGTGGTCGCGGATATCGACGGGGTACACAGGGGTTCCCTCGCCGATCAGTGCTGCGGTCTTGCGGAGTCCGACGGGGTCGCGGTCCATGAGCGCGAGTCGGTGTCCGGCGCGGGCCAGGGTCACCGCTGTGGCACGTCCGATACCCTGTGCGGCACCGACGACGAGGGTGACGGGGGCGCTCATCGCCGCACCCCGAGTGCATCGAGCACGGTGCCGAATTTGACGGTGGTCTCGGCGAGTTCGTCTGCGGGATCGGAGTCGGCGACGATGCCGCCACCGGCATAGGCGGTGAGGGTGAGACCGTCCGCGTCGAGCACGGCGCACCGGATCGTCACCATCCACTCGCCGTCACCGTCGGCGTCACACCACCCGACGGCCCCGGCGTAGAACCCGCGGTCGCCTTCGACATCGCGGATGAACTCGCGCGCCGCCTCGGTGGGCGTGCCGCAGATCGCGGGAGTCGGATGCGCCGCGAGGGCGAGGTCGAGCGCTGTGGTGGTGCGGTCGCGCAGGCGGCCCGAGACCGGTGTGCCGAGATGCCACAACTGCTTGGTGCTCGTCAGCGACGGCCGGTCCGGGATGTCGAGGTCGGTGCACAACGGTTCGAGTACGGCGCGCAGCGCACGGACGACGTGCGCGTGTTCGGCGAGATTCTTGGCGGACTGCGCGAGACGCTCGGCGGTCGCGCGATCCGAGTCGGGGTCGGCGTGACGCGGTGCCGATCCGGCGAGCGGATGTGCCGTGACGAGATCGCCCCGTCGCCGGATGAGCACCTCCGGACTCGAGCCGATCAGATGCCGTCCTCGCCAGGAGCCTCCGGCCGGGGTGAGGTCGACCGCGAATCCGTTGCCGGCGGGGTCGTTCCCGGAGAGTCGTGCGAGGAGGTCGGCGGTCGGGACCGGCCGTTCGGAGCGCAGTCGGAGTGCGCGAGCGAGGACGACCTTGACGAGGTCGTCGTCGGGCGAACGCAGCAGAGCGAGTGCGGCGGCCACACGGTCGACGTGTGCCTGCTCGGCAGGAATCGCGTGGGCGATGCGGATGGTGGGGAGATCGGGCCTCGAGACGCCGAGCGGCGTGGAGGTGTGCCGCAGCGAACGCGGTGCCGTGAGGGCGGCGGGGTGCGCGGGGTCGAAGGGAAGCGCACCGGCGAGAGCGCGCACGCGCCCGGTTCGCAGAGCCTCGGCCGCGGCGTCGGCGCGGTCGAACCGGTCGTCGAGTCCTTCGGCGATCACGGTGCCGTGCGGGCGGGACAACACGAACGGGCGTGGCACGGTCCGCTCGGCACAGTCGGGTGTCGGTGCGTCGACAACCGATGTTTGCATGCTCGAACCTCTCGATAGCGGAGTGAGAAGGCGGATCGAGCGCAAGGTGCACAAGATCGCTTCAGCAACATATACGGTTAGCCTTACCTTTGGTACTGTTCCGCATTGCCGAGAGTTGCGCAACACGGGTGTTCTGCTCGCGCCCAAGAGTTTTCGAACGCAGAAAAGGGGATGACAGTGCCCACGTCCAGGCCGTCGACTTCGGGACTTGCGCTTACGCGCGCCCAGACGGGCGTATGGTTCGCTCAGCAATTGACCCCCGACAACCCGATTTTCAACACCTCGGAATGCCTCGAACTACGCGGATCGGTCGATGCGGACGCCCTGGTGGTGGCGGTGCGTCGTGCCGCCGACGACTGCGAGGCCCTGGTCGCGGCCTTCGAAACGCAGCCCGACGGTACGGTCGTCCAGTTTCCGGGACGCAGGCAACTCGGCGACCCGCCCGTGGTGGACGTGCGCGGCACGCCGGACCCGTGGGTCGCGGCCCACGAGTGGATGACGAACGACCTGGCACGCGCCATCGATCCGTCCGTCGACGTGTGTCTGCGCGCCGCCGTACTGCGCCTCGCGGACGACCGTGTCGTGTTGTACGTGTGCGGGCATCACCTCGTGTTCGACGCGTTCGGGTTTTCCCTGTTCAACCGCCGCATCGGCGAGCACTACACCGCGCTCGTCGCCGGTACCGAGCCGCCCGCGCACCGCTTCGCACCGGTCGAACCGGTCGTGCGGGAAGAGGAGAGCTACCGCGAGTCGGACGACTTCGCCGCCGACCGGGCGTTCTGGGCCGACTACCTCGCGGACGTCGAGGAAGCGGTGGCGCTGAGCCCCGGAGCGAGCGGAATCGCGCGTCGTTCCCGGGCGGTCCGGTTCACCCTCGACGCACAGCAGCAGAACGCGCTCGCCGCACTCGGCAAATCCGCTCGCGGAAGCTGGGGCGACGCGGTGACCGCCCTGGTCGCCGCGTACCTGCGCGGTGCGACCGGGCGGGACGACATCACCATCGGATTCCCGGTGATGAACAGACTCGGTTCCGCCGCACTGAATGTGCCGATGACGGTGGTCAACGTCGTGCCGTTGCGGCTGCGCCCCGCCGCACGCGACAGCCTGTCCGGCCTCGTCGGGCAGGTCCGCGATTCGGTTGCCCGGTGCCGCGAGCACTACCGCTACCGCGGTGAGGACATCCAGCGCGACCTGCGTCTGCCCGCCGGGTCGCGAGGGGTCATCGGCCCGTCCGTCAACGTCAAACCGTTCGGCGACCGGTTCCGTTTTGCCGATATCACCGCTGCAGTCCATTCGATCGCCCGCGGACCGCTCCAGGATTTCATGATCACGGTGCGGCCCCTCGACGGGAGCGCCGGCCTGGAGGTCTTCGTCGACGCCGACGCCGACCTCTACGACGAGGACGACCTGCGGCTTCACGCGGCACGTCTCGAGCAGTTGTTCGATTCCGTGACCACCCTCGATCCGGCAACATCGCTCGCGCAACTGCCGATCCTCCTTCCCGCCGAGCGGACACGAATCCTGGAGCGCTGGAGCGCATCTCCGGACATACCGGTCGAACCGGGCCTGACTCTCGTCGATCTGCTGCACCGGCAGGCCGCCGCGACACCCGACGTGCCGGCGCTCGCGGACGCCACAACCACGCTGACCTACGCGGAGTTGCGCACCCGGGTCGACCGGCTCGCGCGATATCTCGCGTCCGTGGGACTCGGCGACGCTGCCGAACCGCGGATCGCGATCGCACTGCCGCGTACGGTCGACGCCGTCGTCGCGATTTTCGCAGTGCTCGAAACCGGCGCGGCGTATGTGCCGCTCGACATCGACCAGCCACTCGAGCGCCTCGCGTACGTGCTGTCCGACGCATCGCCCGTGTACGTGCTCACCGACCGCACCACGGACGGACGGGTTGCGGACGCCGACGGTGCCACCCGCCGGATTCTCCTCGACGACACCGACACCGACATCGACGGCCGTGTGGAGACAGATCTGCCACCCGTCGGACGGTCGGGGCCCACGCCCGACTCGGTCGCGTACGTCATCTACACCTCCGGATCCACAGGACGGCCCAAGGGCGTGGTCGCCCCACACCGCGGCCTGGTCAATCTCCTGCACAGCCACCGCGAGCAGGTGTTCACCCGCGCCGCAGGCGAAGCCGGGCACGACCACCTGCACCTCGGACTCGCGTGGTCGCTCGCGTTCGACGCCTCCGTGCAACCCTTGCTGTGGATGCTCGCCGGGCACACCCTCCACATCGTCGACGAATCCGCCCAGCGCGACCCCGCACGACTGACCGAACAGGCGTTGCGCGAGGACTGGGACTTCGTCGAACTGTCGCCGGCGCAACTCGACCACGTCGTCGAGGACGGGATGCTTCCCGAGAACACCGTCTCCACCCTCGGCTTCGGCGGCGACGCGGCCACCGGCCGGCTGTGGGAGAACCTGCGCGCGCGCCGCGGCGCCGCGTTCAACTTCTACGGCCCCACGGAGTGCAGTGTCGACGCCCTCGTGGCCGAGGTGCACGACAGCGAGACTCCCGTGGTGGGGCGGCCGGTCGCGAACTTGCGCGCCTACCTCCTCGACAGCGGTCTCGCCCCGGTGCCGCCGGGAACGGAGGGGGAGCTGTACCTGTCCGGTCCGGGTGTCGTCCGCGGTTATCTCGACGCGCCCTCCCTCACCGCGACCCGGTTCGTCGCGAACCCGTTCGGGACGGGCTCGGCCGATCCCGTCCACGCGCGCCTCTACCGCACGGGCGACCGCGCGATGTGGACGGAGGACGGGAACATCGTCTACCGCGGTCGCGTCGACAACCAGGTGAAGGTGCGCGGGTTCCGCATCGAACTCGGGGAGGTGGACGCGGCGTTGCTGCGGCTTCCCGGTGTGGTGCACGCCGTGTCGGCGATTCAGACGGACGCTGCCGGTACCGCACAACTCGTGGGCTATCTCGTCGGCGATGCACTCGATCCGGCGGTCGCCCGGGCGCAACTGACCGAGTGGCTCCCGGCACCGATGGTGCCTGCTGCACTCGTCGTGCTGGGTGAGCTACCGCTGACCTCGAACGGAAAGCTGGACCGGAAGGGGCTTCCCGCACCGGATTTCGCCACGCTCGTCTCCTCGCGACCTCCGGCCACCGAACTCGAACGCCGCCTGTGTGAGCTGTTCGCAGAGATTCTGGGCCTCGACAGCGTCGGCGCCGACGACGACTTCTTCGCACTCGGTGGACACTCGCTCTCGGCAGCGAAGCTTCTCGCCCGGGTGCGGGACACTCTCGGTGTCGAACTGGCGATCCGGGAAGTATTCGACCATCCGACGGTGGCCGGACTGGCTGTGCGCTGCGAGAGCGCGGGTCTGGACGCCGGGCCCGCACGACCACCGCTGGTCGCGAGGAAGCACGGGGACCTCGTCCCGCTGTCGTTTGCGCAGCAACGGTTGTGGTTCCTGTTCCGGATGGAGGGGCCCAGCCCCACGTACAACGTTCCTCTGACCGTGCGGTTGCACGGCGACGTCGACGCCGACGCGATGCGCCGTGCCGTCGCCGACGTCGTCGCCCGCCACGACAGCCTGCGCACGGTGCTGACCGAACGGGACGGAACCGGGATGCAGCGGGTACTCGAGCACGTCGAGACGCCGTTCGCCGTCGTGGAGACCGGCCCGGACACGGTGGAGGCGGACGTGAGGTCGGCGGCGCGCTACGCATTCGACCTCGAGCGCGAAACCCCCGTCCGGGTGCGGCTGTTCACCGTCGCGCCCGGCGAGAGCATCCTGTTGCTGCTCGTGCACCACATCGCGAGCGACGAACTGTCCACGCCGATTCTGCTGCGGGACCTCGGAACCTTCTACTCCGCGCACACAGGTGCCGCCGTCACCGAGCCGGCTCCACTGCCCGTCCAGTACACGGACTACGCGGTGTGGCAGCGTGAACTGCTCGGCGACCCGAAGGACCAGACCGGGCTCGCCGGACGGCAACTCGACTTCTGGCGCACCGAGCTCGCGGGTCTACCCGCGGAACTCGAGCTGGCAACCGACCGGCCCCGCCCGGCCGTGGCATCGTTCGCCGGTGGCGGCGTCGAACTCGCGGTCCCGGCCGGACTCGCCGACGCGGTCCGCGCCGCCGGCCGCGACACCGGCACGACGATGTTCATGATGGTGCACGCCGCCGTGGCGCTCGCGCTCTCCCACAGCGGGGCGGGGGAGGACATCCCGATCGGCTCACCCCCCGCGGGCCGGCCCGCCTCCGAACTCGACGATCTCGTGGGGTTCTTCGTCAACATGGTGGTCCTGCGCACCGACCTGTCCGGTGACCCGACCGTGCGGGAACTGCTGGCCCGCATCAAGAACGCCGACATCGCCGCGTACGCCCACCAGGACGTGTCGTTCGACCGGGTCGTCGAGGCCCTCGACCCCGAGCGAAGTGCCGCCCGCCACCCCCTGTTCCAGGTGATGGTGCAGTACCGGAACCCACCTGCCCTGCGTGCGTTCGAGCACCTGGCGCCCGAGGTGTCCCTCGTCCCCAACGATGCCGCGATATTCGATCTGACATTCGACGTCGTGGACACGCCGGACGGGTCCATGCGGGTACGCGTCGAATACGCCCGTGATCTGTTCGACCACGACACCGCCGAGTCTTTCGCCGCGCGCGTGGTGCGTGGGTTCGCCGCTCTGGCCGGAGACCCCGACCGTCCCCTGTCCCGTGTCGACCTGCTCTCCGGCGCCGAACGCGACTGGCTTCGCGCCGGCCGGCCGGCACCGGAACCCGCACGCCCGGAACCCGTTCCGGAGACGCTGGTCGACCTGTTCGACCGCACGGTTGCCGCGGCGCCGCACCTCCCCGCCGTCGTCTCCGCGGAGGAAACCCTGACGTTCGGGGAACTCGACGCGTGGTCCGACCGGATCGCGTGTCATCTCGTGGATCGCGGTGTCCGGGCAGAAACGGTCGTCGCGCTGCGGCTACCGCGGGGAAGCGCCGTGGTCGCCGCGATTCTCGGTGTCTGGAAGGCGGGTGCGGCGTACCTGGCGATCGACCCGAACTACCCGCTCGAGCGCATCGACTACATGATGCGCGATGCAGGGGTGACCGTCGTGCTCGACGAGAGTGCGGTCGCGGAGTGCGGCGACGCGAGCATGCCGTCGCGGCCCACGGAGCTGCGCGGTCGCGCCGGTGCGGACAACGCCGCCTACGTGGTCTACACCTCCGGTTCCACCGGTCTGCCGAAGGGCGTCGTCGTGCCGCACCGCGGTGTGGTGAATCTCTGGGAGACGGTGCGTTCCGGCACCTACGGTGACCCGGCAGAACAGCGGCTGCGGGTGCTGCTCAGTTACACCTTCGCGTTCGATTCCTCGGTCGACCAGTTGCTCGCGATGCTCGGCGGCCACACCGTGCACGTGCTCCCCGAAGAGTTGACCGCCGACGCAGACGGCATCGTCGGCTATGTCCGCGGCCATCGGATCGACGCCCTGGACTGCGCGCCGGTGCTGATGACGCAACTCGTCGCAGAAGGGCTTCTCGACCCCGCCGCGGATCACCGCCCGTCGGGGGTCGCCGTGGGGGGGGGGGGGGGGGGGCCCCCCCCCCCCCCCACTCCGGGGCTGCGCGCACTGAACATCTACGGACCCACCGAGTGCACGGTGGACGCGACTGCCGCAGTCATGACGGCGGACGTGGCGCCGCATATCGGCGAGCCCATCGCCGGGGGTCGTGCGCTCGTCCTCGACCGCTACCTGCGCCCCGTGGCGCCGGGTGTGCCGGGTGAGCTGTACG
This sequence comes from Rhodococcus sp. 7Tela_A2, assembly GCF_049311045.1. NCBI lineage: Bacteria > Bacillati > Actinomycetota > Actinomycetes > Mycobacteriales > Nocardiaceae > Rhodococcus > Rhodococcus sp. 7Tela_A2. The sequence goes on from NZ_JAXION010000034.1 coordinate 16,788, forward strand.
TCGGCGGTCCGCACGTGGCCCGGGGATACCTCGGCCGGCACGGCCTCACGGCCGGAAGGTTCGTGGCCGACCCGTTCGGTACACCGGGGAGCCGGCTGTACCGCACCGGCGACACGGTGCGGTGGACATCCCGGGTGCCCCATCGTCTCGAATATCTCGGCCGCGCCGACGATCAGGTCAAGATTCGCGGGTTCCGTATCGAACTCGGTGAGGTCGAGGCGGTACTCGCCGGACATCCGGACGTGACAGCCGCCGCTGTGCTCGCCCGCGAGGACGAACCCGGACGCAGACGTCTCGTCGGCTACGTCGTGCCGGGGACTGCGCAGGTGGACGGTGACGCGGTCCGGGCATACACGGCCGAACGGCTGCCCGACCACATGGTGCCCGCTGCGGTGGTGGTGCTCGAGGAGTTCCCGCTGACCGCGAACGGCAAGGTGGACCGGGCCGCGCTCCCCGCCCCGGTGTTCGCACCCGCGACGGCCGGCCGGGTGGCGGGCAACGACATGGAACGGCGGCTCTGCGCCGTGGTGGCGGAAGTGCTCGGACTCGACGCGGTCGGCCTCGACGACGACTTCTTCTCTCTCGGTGGTGATTCCATCGTGTCGATCCAGCTCGTGGCCAAGGCCCGCGCGGCGGGTCTGCGGTTCACCGCGCGGCACGTTTTCGAGCACCGGACCGTCGCCGGTCTGGCCCGCGTCGCCGAGGTGGATACAGGCCGGCAGGAAACGGATGTCGCGGCGGCGCTCGGCAGCATTCCGGCGACGCCCATCGTTCACGACCTGCTGGACCGAGGGGGACCGTACGCCAGGTACGCGCAGTCCAGGCTGCTGCGTACCCCGGAAGGCCTCACGCTCGGCGAACTGACCGGCGCCGTGCAATCCCTGCTCGACGTCCACGACGCGCTGCGTTCGATGTTCGACTCGGCTGCACGCGTTCTCGAGGTCCTGCCGGTGGGTGCGGTGTCGGCTGCGCACGTGGTCACCCGGGTCGACATCTCCGGCCTGGACGACCCGTCCGCGGTGATGGTCGCGGCGACCGAGGAGGCGTACGCGGCGCTGGACCCCGGGTCCGGGGAACTCGTGCGCGTCGTGTTCTTCGATCCGGGCCCCGGCGTGCAGGGCCGGGTGCTGTTCGCGGTGCACCACCTGGTGGTGGACGGGGTGTCGTGGCGGATTCTGGTCCCGGACCTCGCCGAGGCCGTCGCGGGTACCGCGCCGCTCCGGTCCGGTACCCCGCTGCGTGTCTGGGCTCGCGGCTTGCTCGAGGCCGCGCCGGCGCGACGAACCGAACTGCCGTTGTGGCGTCGTATCACGGCGCCCGGCGGCCGTGCCGCCTTCGCTTCCCGCCCTGTCGATCCCACGCGGGACACGATGTCCGCGACGGCGCAGGCGCATGTCGACGTGCCGGTCGCAGTGACGGAGGCTCTGCTCACGACGGTGCCCGAGCAATTCCACGCGGGTGTCGACGACGTTCTGCTCACCGCGCTGGCACTGGCCACAGCCCGGGTGTGTGGCGCGGGTGCGGTGGTGGTGGATCTCGAAGGGCACGGACGAGAAGAGCAGGTGGTGGCCGGCGCCGATCTGTCGCGCACCGTCGGATGGTTCACGAGCCTGTACCCAGCCAGGCTCGACGTGTCGGGGGCAGACCTCGACGACGCCTTCGCAGGTGGCCGGAATACCGGTGAGGCACTCAAGAAGGTCAAGGAGCAACTTCGCGAGATCCCCGACAGCGGTATCGGATTCGGGATTCTTCGGCATCTCGACGAACAGGGACGGCAGGTTCTCGCGTCGGCGGTTGCTCCCGAGATCGGGTTCAACTACCTGGGCAGACTGACGCTGGGTGAGGCGGAAGGGCAGCCGTGGTCGAGTGCGCCGGAATCGGCCGGTCTCGGCGGCGCCACCGAGGCCGACATGCCGGTGAACCACGCGCTCGAAATCGGCGTCTTCACCGAGGAAACGGGGGAGGGGCCGGTGCTCCGGGGCACGTTCGGCTACAGCCCGGCACTGGTGCCCGAGCACGTGGTCGCAGACCTCGTGGAGTGCTGGGTTGCGGCACTGGAGGCGCTGGCCGGACACGCGGCGTCGGGGGATGCCGGTGGATTCACTCCGTCGGATCTGACTCTCGGTGGCCTCGATCAGTCGGAGATCGACGAGTTCGCCTTGGAATTCGGATGATCGTGACGCTTGGCGTGGCCAATTGTTTCGGTTAGCCTAACCAATCGTGACCGGGGGTACATCCCGGCGAGAACACATCTGGGAGAAACGTCATGCGGGTTCTTGAACGTAGCCGGGCGCGTAGCGTCGCGGTTCTCGGTGCGGCTGCGCTGCTCACGGCCGGCCTGGTGGGCTGCTCGAGCGACAGCGGCGATGCCTCGGACAGCACGGAGGCGGCTGCTACCCGGACGTTCGAGGCGCAGAACGGCTCGATCGAGATCCCGTCCGATCCGCAGCGCATCGTCGCCTGTGGCTACGCCGCGTTCCCGCTCATCCAGGCCGGGGCGAACCTCGCCGCGGTGTGCGAATGGACCCGCGAGATCGGGAGCATGGACGAGGAGACCCTCGCCGCGTACGAGGAACTGCCGAAGGTGGCACCCGACGGAGCAGCGAGTGAGCTGAACTACGAGGCCATCACGGCTGCCGAGCCCGACCTGATCATCATGGGCGTTCCGGCCCGCGTGCAGTCCCAGGTCGACATGGCCAAGCTCGAGGCCCTTGCGCCGGTCGTGTTCCTCGGCCCCACCAACCCCGGCGACTGGCGCTCGCTCGGCGAGCAGTACGCCGACGCCGCCAACGTCGGTGACGCCTACGGGGAGTTCAAGTCGGAGTACGAAGCGCGTGCCACCGAGATCGCGGACAAGTACGCGGATACCCTCGGCAGCCTGAACTTCGCCGGCCTGTGCAGCACCTGCGGCACCGAGCCGGGTGAGTTCTTCCGCGAGTACAAGTCGTCCTACACCACCAACCTGTTCGACGACCTCGGCTTCACGTTCCCCGGCGAGCCCGTCGATCCCGCAGACGTCCACGGCGAATACGTCTCGCTCGAGCAGCTGCCGCAGAACCTCGCGGACGCCGACGTGATCGTCTACGGCCTCGAAGCGGACGGCTCGGTCTCCGCCGAACTCCAGGAAGTCTTCGACTCGCCGCTGTGGCAGAACCTGCCCGCCGTCAAGGCCGGCAACCTCGTCGGCGTCCAGCACGCCAACGCCGCCACGTACGAAACCGCGCTGCTCGCACTCGACTCCATCGACGCCGCGCTCGACAAGTTGCCCGCGAACCAGAAGCAGTAACACTGTCGCGGTCGACCACCGCGGCTGCCATCGACCGAACGGCCCCCGATGTCCCCGACTCGGGGGCCGTGTTCGTCGTGCCCGACACGCCCGTCTCCGCCCCGGAAAGCTGCCATGACTCGCTCCACTGCGCTCGAAGACATCGTTCCGCTCTCGCCGCTGCAGCAGGGTCTGCTCTACCTGAGCACGATCGCCGCTCCCGCCGAGCCGGCCGGCAACGACGGCAGCGCCGAGCCCGACGCGTACACCGTGCAGTCGGTGCTGCGTCTGTCGGGAACGGTGGACGAGGATCGCATGTGCACGGCAGCGCAGGCGCTGCTCGACCGGCATGCGTCGCTGCGGACGTGTTTCCGGCCCCGCAAGGACGGGCGCACCGCAGGACTCGTCGTACGCGGTGTCGAAGCGCCCTGGCGCAGCGTGGATCTGACGGGAACACCGGGCCCGGAAGCGGAACGGCGCATGCAGGACCTGATCGACGCCGACCTCCGCCACTGGTTCGACCTCACCCAGCCCCCGCTCGTGCGATGGCACTTCGTCAGGTTCGGTGCCGACGACGTGCGGCTGCTCCTCACCACGCATCACATCGTCGTCGACGGATGGTCCACGCCGATCATGGTGCGGGAGCTTCTCGAGCTGTATGCGGCGGGCGAACCCGCCGCGCGCGCCGGTACGGTGCTCGGCCCGGTGCGGCCCTATCGCGACTACCTGGCATGGCTGGAACGGCAGGACCACGGCACCGCGCGGCAGCTGTGGCGCGAGACCCTCGCCGAATTCACCGAGCCCAGCCTGGTCGCCCCGCCCGGATCCACCCGCGCCACCGAGCCGTGCGCCGAGCTGGCCGTCACCGTGCCCCCCGGCCTCGCCGAGCGTCTCGGCACGCTGACCCGCACGGCAGGCGTCACGTTCAACACCGTGCTGCAGACCGCCTGGGCGATGCTCCTGTCCGGTCTGCTCGGGCGCGACGACATCGTGTTCGGCGCGACCGTGTCGGGCCGCCCACCCGAACTCGCCGGCGTCGAATCCATGGTCGGCTTGTTCATCAACACCGTCCCCGTCCGTGTCCGGCTCGACCCACGCGGCACCGTCACCGAGACGCTGCGGCGGGTCCAGCTCGATCAGTCGCGCACGGTGGACCACCAGTATCTCGGGCTTTCGGACATCCAGCGCGACGCCGGGATCGGCGAGTTGTTCGACACTCTCACCATCTTCGAGAGCTACCCGGTGGACCGCGAGGCGCTCGAGCGCGCGCAACAGTCCGGCGGCGTCACCATCGCCGGTGTGGAGGCACACGACGCCACCAACTATCCGCTCGTCCTCACCGCAGGACTCGCCGACGACCTCGTCGTCAAGCTCGACTACCGTCCGGCGCTGTTCACCCGTGACGATGCGGCTGCGCTCGGCTCCCGGCTCGTCGCGATCCTCGAGGCCCTGGCGTCCGATCCGGAGGCACCCGTCGCGGCACTGGACGTGTTGCCCGGGGCGGAGCGCGAGCAGGTTCTCGGAGCCTGGTCTTCGGGAGCCGGGTCTTCGGCGGCTGCGGAACCTGCCACGGGGACCGTCGTGGATGCGCTCACCCGGCAGTTCCGGAAGCGTTCCGGCGATCTCGCGGTGGTGAGTGGCGACCAGCGGCTCACGTTCGGCGACCTGGGCACCGAGTCCGCCCGTCTCGCACGGCTGCTCATCGCACGAGGTGTGGGTCCCGACGACCGTGTCGGACTCGCACTGCCGCGCACTGCCGTGATGGTCGAGGCGATCGCGGCGGTGCTCACCGCAGGCGGGGCGTACCTGCCTCTCGACCCGTCGTACCCGGCCGACCGGCTGAAGCATATGGTGACCGACGCTGCGCCGGTCGTCGTGATCAGTACGTCCGGAGTCGCCGGAGAACTCGGTGACGTGCTCGCCGGAGCCGACGTGCTGCTGCTCGACGATCCCGCTGTGGAACGGACCCGTGCAGAGTTCCCGGCGCGCCCGGTCACGGACGGTGACCGCCGCGCACCGCTGCGAGCGGGACATGCCGCCTACGTGATCTATACGTCCGGTTCGACGGGGACTCCGAAGGGGGTCGTCGTCTCCCACGACAATCTCGCAGATCTTCACGCGGCCCAGAGAAAGACGTTGATGCTGCCCGGGATACGGGAGCCGCGCGGGAGTCAGTGGCGTGTGCTGCTGACGTATCCGTTCGCATTCGACTCCGCCGTCGCCGCGCTCACGTGGCTGTTCGACGGGCACACCCTGCACCTCCCGGACGACGACCGCCGGACCGACGTGCACTACCTCGTCGAGTACGTCCGCGCCCACCGCATCGACTACGTCGACACGGTGCCCGTACTCATGACCCGCTTGCTCGAGGGTGGCCTCCTCGATCCCGCACACCACCGGCCGGCCAAGGTGACCGTCGGCGGTGAGGCCGTGAGCGGTGACCTGTGGCGCACGCTCGCCGGATCCGGCGTCGAAGCCTTCAACTGCTACGGCCCCACCGAGTGCACCGTGGATGCCTCGTACGCGCGCATCTCCGGCGGGCCGGTCACGATCGGCGGGCCGACGCCGGGCACCCGGCTGTACGTGCTCGACCACTGGTTGCGGCCCGTCGCGCCCGGAGTGGCAGGAGAGTTATATATCACCGGAAACGGCGTCGCGCGAGGGTATCTCGGACGACCGGGCCTGAGCGCCGACCGCTTCGTGGCCGACCCCTGTGCCGGGTCCGGTGAGCGCATGTACCGCACCGGAGACGTAGTGCGCTGGACCCGCGCGGGCGTTCTGGAATACGTGGGCCGAGACGACGACCAGGTCAAGATCCGCGGCTACCGCATCGAACCCGCCGAGGTCGAGGCCGCGACCGACGCCTGTCCGGGCGTGCGGGCGTCCGTGGTCGTTCCGCACACGGACGGCAAGGGCGTGACCAGACTGGTCGCCTACGTGGTGGCCGACGACGCCCTCGAGCCCGGGAATCTGCGTACCGCCCTCGCCGCGCGCCTGCCCGAGTACATGGTTCCCGCCACGGTGGTCGTGCTGCCGGCTCTTCCGGTGACGGCGAACGGAAAAATCGACAAGAAGGCCCTTCCCGAACCGGATTTCGCGGCTCTGACCGGTTCCGGCGAGGCGACTACGGAACTCGAGACGACGTTGTGCAGCGCGTTCGCCGACGTACTCGGTCTCGAACGCGTAGGCGTCGACGACGACTTCTTCACCCTCGGCGGGGACTCCATCGTCTCGATTCAGCTGGTGGCGCGACTCCGGGCCGCCGACATCCAGGTCACCGCGCGTCAGGTGTTCGAACTGCGCACCGCGGCCGCGATCGCGGCGGCGCACGACACCGCGCCCGCAGCGGAGGCGGGACGCGAGACGACCCCGGCCGTCGGACCGGTTCCGCTCACCCCGATCGTCTACGACACCCTCACGCACATGTCTGCCCACACGCTGCGGACGTTCACCCAGTCCCGCCTGCTGGTGACACCCGCGGGTCTCTCCACCGGCGACCTCGTCGCCGGTGTGCGTGCTCTGCTGACAACCCACCACATGCTCCGGTCGCGCTTCACCGTCGAGGCCGACGGGAACGCGCCTGCCTCCTGGACCGTGCCCGAGGAGGTACCCGACGCCGAGGGGCTGGTCCGGCACGTGGACGTGCGTGGACTCGACTCCGGCCGGTGGCAGGCAGAGTTCACCGCCGCCCAGGACGCCGCCCGGGCCGCGATCGATCCCGCTGCCGGCGTGATGGTGCAGCTCGTCTTCTTCGACGCCGGACCCGAGGTGCCCGGCCGCGTGCTGGTGACGGTGCACCATCTCGTGGTCGACGGGGTGTCCTGGCGCATCCTCGTCCCGGACCTCGCGAGTGCGGTCGACGGTGCCCGCCGTGGTGCCGCCCGTGCGCTCGAGGAACCGCGAACCTCGTTCCGGGACTGGGCGACCGGACTCGCGGAGGCCGCACACTCGGATCGGGTGACACAGTCCCGCTCGGTCTGGTCGCGATCCTGCACCGACACCGCGGGCGGCGCGAGCGAGCAGACCGCGCTCGGTTGCCGCGCGCTGGACCCCGCCCGCGACACGGTGTCGACATCGGCGTCGGTCGAGGTACAGGTTCCCGGCGACATCACCGCACGCATCCTCACCTCCGTGCCCGCCGCCTTCCGCACCGGCGTCGCCGATGTCCTGCTTGCGGCCCTCGCGATGGCGGTGACGTCGGTTCGCGGCGGATCGGCCGTCCGGGTGCACCTGGAAGGACACGGGCGCGAGGAGCACATCGTGCCCGGCGCCGACCTGTCCCGCACGGTCGGCTGGTTCACCTCGATGTATCCCGTCGTCCTCGACCTCGGCGCATCTCCCGACAACCCTGCCCTCTGCCTCGCCCACGTCAAGGAGTCGCTGCGCGCGGTGCCGGACAACGGAATCGGATTCGGGATCCTGCGACGCCTGTCAGGCGGGGACGACGACCTGTTCACCGGCTACCGCGCTCCCGAGATCGTCTTCAACTATCTCGGACGCATGACGCTCGGGGAGACCGCGTCGGCTCCGTGGTCGGCGGCTCCCGAGGCTGCCGCGCTCGGCGGATCCGTCGACCCGGCCACGCCGCTCGATCATGTGCTCGATGTCAACGCGATCACCGACGACGGCCCGGACGGTCCGGTGCTGTCCGCCGAATTCACCTATGCCACCGGCCTACTGGACGCCGTGACGGCAGAGCGGATCGCCCGCGCCTGGGCCGAGGCGCTCGCCACCCTGTCCCGTGTCGCAGACGAACCCGCCGCAGTTTCCCTCACCCCGTCCGATCTGACGGCGACCGGGCTGACGGTCGAGGAGACGGCGGAACTCGGCCGCGCGGTCACCGGCGGGCTCGAGGACGTCGTACCGCTGACCCCGCTGCAGCGCGGCATGTACTTCCTGTCGGGTCTCGACGAGGACGGCGTCGACGTCTACACGATGCAGTCGGTTCTCGATCTCGACGGTGTGATCGACACGGTGTTGCTGCGCCGCAGCATCTCTCGTCTGATCGAACGGCATGCCGTGCTGCGCACCGGCTTCCGGATCTCCGCTTCGGGTGTCCCGATCGGGGCCGTCGCAACCGCGGTCGAGACGCCGTTCGAGGTGATCGACCTGTCCGCGGACGCCGACCCTGCCGGACGCGCCGACGCATTCGCGGAGTCCGACCGTGTGGACCGGTTCGCTGCCGACACCGCACCGCTCGTCCGCTTCCGCCTGCTGCAGTTGTCCGACGACCGGTCGCGCCTGGTGTTCACCGCACACCATCTCGTCCTGGACGGGTGGTCCACGCCGCTGCTGGTGCAGGAACTGTTCCAGATCTACGCGGCCGGTGGTGACACATCGGGTCTGGCCCGGGCGGTGCCGTTCACCGACTACCTCGCCTGGCTCGACCGCCAGGACGGTGCCGCCGGACTCGAGGTGTGGCGCGAGGCGTTGTCGGGTGTCGAGGAACCGACACTCGTCGCACCAGCCGGGTCGTCGATGCAGGCCGAACTGCCCGGCGAACTCTCGATCGAGGTTCCGGACGCGTTGTCGGAGCGGCTTCTGTCCGTGAGCCGCTCCCGCGGTGTCACGGTGAACACCGTGGTGCAGACGGCGTGGGGACTGCTGCTCGCCGCGCTCACCGGACGGCCGGACGTGGTGTTCGGTGCGATCGTCTCGGGGCGCGTGCCGGACGTCCCCGGTGTGGAGTCGATGATCGGACTGTTCATCAACACCGTCCCCGTGCGGGTCCGCACTTCCGCCGAGGAGTCGGTCGCAGAGTTGCTCTCGCGCATGCAGTCCGAGCAGAACCGGGTGATGGATCACCAGTACGTCGGTCTCGCGGACGTGCAGCGCGCCGTAGGAGTGGGCGAACTGTTCGACACCCTGCTGGTGTTCGAGAACTATCCGGTGGACCGCGACGCCCTCGATCGCGCCCAGCACGACAGCGGAGTCCGGGTGTCGGCGATGAACGGCACGGACGCCACCAACTTCCCCCTCGTCCTCGTCGCGGGGTTGCAGGACACGCTGCGCCTGGTGCTCGAATACCAGCCGGCGGTCTTCGGTGAGAACGACGCCGCAGCGGTAGGACAGCGGCTCGTCCGGATCCTCGAGCAACTCGTCGTAGACCGGCCGGTGCCCGTCGCGCACCTCGACGTGCTGACCGACGCGGAACACCGGAACGTGCTCGGCCGGTCGGACACCCCGCACGCGCCCGCGTCGGGAGCGGCCACGGTTGCCGACCTGCTCGACGCGCAGATCGCCCGCACCCCGGACGTTCCGGCGGTCGTGTCCGGTGCGGTGACATTGTCGTTCGCAGAACTCGGGGACCGGTCGGCCCGTCTGGCACGTCTGCTGATCGGTGCCGGTGTCGGCCCCGAGACGGTCGTGGGATTGGCCCTGCCCCGGTCCGAGCACATGATCGTGGCCATCGCCGCCGCGATCCGGTCGGGCGGCGTGTACGTGCCCATGGATCCGTCCTATCCCGCCGACCGCCTGGCACACATGATTGCGGACTCCGGACCGTGCGTCATCGTGACCACCGCAGACGTCGCCGGCCGGATCGACGCCGTCGCGGGGGAGACCCCCGTGGTCGTGCTCGACGACCCCGCGACCCGGAAAGCCCTCGCGTCGCTGCCCGCGACCGCCGTGACCGACACGGACCGTCGCGCGGTGTTGCACCCGGACAACGGCGTGTACGTGATCTACACATCGGGATCGACCGGCGTGCCGAAGGGCGTCGCCGTCACCCATGCCAATTTGCTCAACCTGTTCGACAGCCACCGCGCCGACCTCTACGTGCCCACGGTCGCCGCGTCGCAGCGCGAGGTCGTCGGCGTGGGCCACGCGTGGTCGTTCGGCTTCGACGCGTCGTGGCAGCCCACGCTCTGGATGTTCGACGGCCACACCGTGCACGTCTTCGACGAGGACACGATGCGCGATCCGGAACGGATGGTCGCCTACACGATCGAGCACCGTCTCGATTTCCTCGAGGTCACCCCGTCCTTCCTCGACCGGATGCTCGCCGCAGGGCTCTACGACCATCCGCACCGTCCCGCCACGGTGGGATTCGGCGGTGAAGCCGTCAACCCCGCGTCGTGGCGCCGCCTCCGGGAACTCACCGACGGGCGCGCATTCAACCTGTACGGACCGACCGAATGCACCGTCGACTCCCTCGTCGGCAAGGTCACCGACGCCGATACACCGTGTCTGGGCAGAGCGGTGCACGGCGGCGGCGCGCACGTCCTCGACGCGATGCTCAGGCCCGTTCCGACGGGCGTGGCGGGCGAGCTCTACATCTCCGGAGACGGTGTCGCACGCGGCTATCTCGGCCGTCCCGACCTCACCTGCACCCGGTTCGTCCCGAACCCGTTCGGCAGCAGCGGATCCCGGTTGTACCGCACCGGCGATGTCGTCAAGCGGGTGGCCGGGGCGGACGGCAGCACCGTGCTCGAGTTCCTCGGTCGCGGCGACGACCAGGTCAAGATCCGGGGTTTCCGCGTCGAACTCGGCGAGGTCGAAGCGGCCCTCACGGCCGTACGCGGCGTACGCGACGCGGTCGTGGTCGCGCACACCGACAACCGCGGCGTGGTTCGACTCGTCGGCTACGTGACACCGGACGGGGACGTCGACCCGGCCGCCGTTCGGGCTGCGACCGCGGTGACATTGCCCGACTACATGGTCCCCGCCGTCGTCACGGTGCTCGACCGATTCCCCGCGACCGTCAACGGCAAGGTCGACCGGAAGGCACTGCCGGAACCGGATTTCGCGGCGCTCGTCGGGTCGCGGGAACCGAGCACTCCCGCAGAGGCTGCGCTCGTCGCCGTCGTCGCAGACGTCCTCGGACTGGACCGCGTCGGTGCCGACGACGACTTCTTCTCCCTCGGAGGAGATTCCATCGTCTCGATGCAGCTCGTCTCGAAGGCACGTGCTGCCGGTGTGCGGATCACGACCCGTCAGGTCTTCGAACTGCGCACCGTCGCGGATCTGGCCGCGGCGGCCGACACGGCCGGTCCGGTGCACGAGCGGGTCTACGGCACCGGCGAAGCGATCGGTGACGTCCCGCTCGTGCCGATCGTGTGGGAGGCACTCGGTTGGGGAAGCGACCTCGGCCGCTTCTCCCAGGCCCGGTTGCTCGTCGCTCCGTCCGGGCTGACTGTGCCCACGTTGCAGACGGCCGTCACGGCGCTGCTGGATGTGCATCCGATGCTGCGATCTCGGTTCCGCGCCGGGGGTGCTCGTCCGACGTGGACGGTCCCGGCGGAGCGCGCGCCGGAGGTCCCCGCCATCGATGCACTGGTCCGGCGCGTCGACGCGACGCATCTCGGTGAGGCCGGCGTCGACGACCCGCGGTGGCAGGACCTGTTCGCTGCCGAACGGGAACGGGCCTATTCCTCGCTCGACCCGGACGCGGGCGTGATGCTCCAGGTGGTGTGGTTCGATTTCGGGCCCCGGACCGCGGGTCGTGTCCTCGTCGCCGTTCACCACCTGGTCGTGGACGGGGTGTCGTGGCGGATCCTGGTCCCGGACCTGGCGGACGCGGTCGAGCAGGCCGCCGGTGGCGGAACCATTCGGCTCGCCGCCTCCGGTACCCCGTTCCGCGCCTGGGCCACCGGACTCGTGGAGGCGGCACGATCGGAGCGGGTCGTCGAGTCCTGGCCGGCCTGGGAACCCGCCCTGTCGACATCCGAGCCGTCCCTGGGAGAGCGTGGCCTCGATCCTTCCGTCGACACCGTGTCCGCGCTCCGCTCGGTCCGCGTGCGTGTCCCGGTCCCGGTGACCGAACGGGTGCTCGCCGGCGAGTCGATCAACGAGGCGCTGCTCACCGCGCTCGCTCTGGCAGTGGCGTCGGTGCGTGGCGGGGACACCGTTCGTGTCGAACTCGAGGGACACGGCCGCGAGGAGGATGTGGTGCCGGGCGCCGACATCTCCCGCACGGTCGGATGGTTCACCTCTATGTTCCCGGTTGCCCTCGACCTCACCGGAATCGACATCGGCGACGCGCTCGAGGGCGGACCGGCCGCAGGTGACGCACTCGCCCGCGCCACCCGGTCGTTGCGCGCTCTGCCGGACAACGGGGTCGGTTTCGGTGTGCTGCACCGCTTCAATCCGGAGTTCGCGGACCGGTTCGCCGGGTACCGCCGACCCGAGGTGGTGTTCAACTACCTCGGCCGGATGACGCTCGGCGAAGAGACCGGCGCCCCGTGGTCGGGTGCCCCCGAGGCGCCGGCACTCGGCGGGTCGGTGGATCCATCGACACCGCTCGATCACGTCCTGCACGTCGACGCGATCACCGAGGACACCGAGGACGGTCCCGTCCTGGACTGCGAATTCGCCGCGGCCACCGGAGTTGTCGGCGCCGGCACCCTCGAGTTGCTGTCACAGCGCTGGGTGCAGGCACTGACCGCCCTCACCGGTCGCCGATCCCCGGTCGCCTGAACGACTTTCGAACCGTCAGCAGAAGGAGACAGAACATGTTGGACCGCGCGACCATCTTCGCCGATACCGCCCGCATCCTGGAGGTGGAGCCGGACGAGCTCGACCCGGCCGTGAATCTGGTGGACCAGGGCCTCGATTCGGTGCGCCTGATGGCGCTGATCGAACAGTGGCGTGGCGCGGGCGCAGACATCGATTTCGTGTCGCTGGCATCCGAACCCGACCTCGAGCAGTGGTGCGCCCTGCTCGCCGGACAGTGAGCGGATCGCCGTGGCCTTCCTCGAGAAACTGACCATCGACCTCGATCCGATCCGGACCAGTCGCGAATTCCGGTACCTGTTCACCGCGCGGGTGGTGTCGCTGCTGGGGCTCGGGTTCCTCATCGTCGCGGTCCCGGTGCAGGTCTACCAGCTCACCGGATCCACCGCCCAGGTCGCGGCAGTGACCGCGGTCCTCGGAATCACCACGTTCGCCGCGACTTTCGTCGGCGGTGTCCTCGCGGACCGGTTCGACCGTCGCAACGTGATCGCCATTGCGCGGGGGACCGCGGCGGTGGCTTTCGCGCTGCTTGCCGTCAACGCCTACCTGCCCGAGCCGCAGATGTGGGCGATCTACCTCATCTCCGTTGTCGACGGGGCGGCGGGCGGTATCTCGGCGACCGCACTGATGGCCGTCACCCCCAGCCTGGTTCCGCGCGACAAGCTGGCGGCGGCGGGAGCCCTCATGGCGCTCACCGCAGATCTCGGCTCGATGGTCGGCCCGGCGCTGGGTGGTGTCGTGATCGCCGCCGGTGGCGTGGGCCTGGCCTATGCGCTCGCCGCGTTCACCACCGTGATCACCACCTTCTGCATCACCCGGCTGCCACCGCTGCCGCCGGCGACGGTGTCCGTCGAATCACCGCTGAGATCGATCGCCGCGGGCTTCACGTACGCGTTCCGCAACCGGGTGATCGGCCAGGTGCTCGTCGTAGGTTTTGCCGCGATGCTGCTCACCGGCTGGGCCGTGCTGCTCCCGGCGTTCGCCGACCGCGTGCTCGGCGCGGGGCCGTCGGTGGTCGGGTTGCTCTATGCCGCGCCGGCTGTCGGTGCCGTCCTCGGTTCGCTCACGAGCGGCTGGACGGGTTCCGTCCGTCGGTCGGGCCTGGTCGTCTTCGTCCTCATGGCCGTCTCGGCCGCAGGGCTCGCCGGAGCGGGCGCGACCGGCGTGACCGCGGTGGTGCTGCTGGGCCTGGCAGCGTACGGATTCGGCGACTCGCTCGCCGATGTGATGCGGTATGCGACGGTGCAGCGCAACACGGCCGACGAGTACCGCGGGCGTATCGCCGCGGTGTGGTCTGCTCAGGTGACTGCGGGTACGTCGCTCGGTGCGATCGGCGCCGGTGTGATCGCGTCGGTGGTGCCGATGTCGGTGGCGCTGACGGTGTACGGAGTCGCCGGTATCGTGCTCGTCGTCGTGATGTGGGCGTCGTTCCCGACGTTGCGGCGGTTCGTGGACGACGATCGGCTCGAACCTGTCTCCTGACCACGGTCGGCGTCCGGTGTAGCCGCAGACCCGGCCGTTCGATCGAACCGTCCACGTCCGGTGTGCAGAAACGCCGCTTATCGTGACCGCATGGGGTGGCACCGCCAGAATTGGGGTTTCCGGGGTCCGTCGTTGGGGTTTGCGCTGGGTTCACTGTTGTTCGCGATCGGGGCGGCCCCCGGCTACGCGACGACGGTCGGTGCCCATATCGGCAACCTCACCTACTTCGCCGGTTCGCTGTTCTTCACCGCGGCCGCGTTCGCCGAGTTCCGGTTCACCGGGCGGGTTACTCCCGGACCGTCGACGTCCCGTGTCAACCGGTACGACTGGTGGTCCGCCCTGACCCAGTTCGTCGGCACCGTGCTGTTCAACCTCAGTACAGGTGCGGCCGTGATCCGCAGTCTGTCGGCACCCGAACGAGACGAGTTCGTCTGGCAACCGGATATGTTCGGGTCGCTGTGTTTCCTCGTCTCGAGTGGACTGGCCGTCGTCGCGACGACCGATGTCGACGGCCTGTGGGATCCGCACGCCCGCAACTGGGCCAGCACGTGGCTGAATGCGGTCGGTTCGATCGCGTTCGGTGTCTCCGCGGTCGGATCGCTCGTCGTCCCGGCCACGCAACGGCTCGAAAGCGCGACGGCCGCGAATCTCGGCACGCTGATCGGCGCGGTGTGTTTCCTCGTTGCTTCGCTGTTGGTGCGGGCCCCCGGCCCCCCCGGGGGCGGGGGGGGCCGGCCCGCCGGGGGGGCGACCCTCCCGTTCGTGAAGACTGTCGATTTCGAGCAAGCACCCGGCGTGATTTCCTCCCGTCCAGCCGAGTCTCGCCCGGCGCGCGCAAAAGTCGGTAAGAATGCGGTAATCGAACTCCGACCGTGGGAGGTGCCGTGAACCGATCCGTCGAGCGTCCGGACGACGAGTGGCCGAGTCTGCGTGTCGCCGACTGGGCCGCCACCCGCGACACCCTGCACATGTGGCTGCAGATCGTGGGCAAGATCCGGTTGGTCCACTCGCCGCCGGTCAACCATTGGTGGCACACGACGTTGTACGT
Organism: Rhodococcus sp. 7Tela_A2; assembly: GCF_049311045.1. Taxonomy (NCBI): domain Bacteria; kingdom Bacillati; phylum Actinomycetota; class Actinomycetes; order Mycobacteriales; family Nocardiaceae; genus Rhodococcus; species Rhodococcus sp. 7Tela_A2. The sequence goes on from NZ_JAXION010000034.1 coordinate 32,036, forward strand.
CACGCCACGCGGCTTGGGTACCTCGTCGATTCCCTACCGCGGCGGTGTGTTCGATCTCGAATTCGATTTCTGCGAGCACAACCTCGAGATCCGTTCGAGCGACGGAGGCCGTAGCGCCGTCCCGCTCACGGCGCAGCCCGTGTCGGAGTTCTACTCGCGCACCTTCGGCGCCTTGGACGAACTGGGCATCGAGACCCGGATCCATGGTGCGCCCAACGAGGTCGACCCGGCGATCCCCTTCGCGCAGGACCACCAGCACAGCACGTACGACCCCGACGCGGCACACCTGTTCTGGCGGCAACTGCTCCGAGCCGACCGTGTCCTGCAGCAGTTCCGGGGCGAGTACCTGGGCAAGGTCAGCCCGGTTCACTTCTTCTGGGGAGCAATGGATCTGGCCTGCACCCGATTCTCGGGCCGCACCGCACCGCCACATCCCGGCGGAATTCCGCACTGCCCCGACGAGGTGATGACCGAGGCCTACTCGCACGAGCTGAGCAGCTGTGGGTTCTGGCCCGGCGGTGGAGACGAGGGCGCCTTCTACTCGTATGCCTACCCCGCTCCGGACGGCTACGCGGACCGTCCCGTGCGCCCGGATGCCGCGTACTACTCCGCCGAGCTCGGCGAGTTCGTGTTGCCCTACGAGGCGGTGCGCACGGCAGCCGACCCCGACGCGGAAGTGCTGGGTTTCCTCCGCAGCACCTACGACGCCGCAGCGGATCTCGGGAACTGGGATCGCGCGCACCTCGAGCGTTCGGCGTAGCGGACGGCTCGGAAGCCGGCCCGTCGGCGCTGCCCACCTTGGGGGCGGTCTCGTCAGAAGTGTGCGTTCCGGACGCCGTGCGCCCACAATTCGATCGCCGCGTAGCCGTCGCCGACTCCTTGCGTGTACGCCACCAGTGCACCGTAGAGGCGGCTGCCTTCCGCGGCCAGTTCGATGGTGCCCACCCAGTCGGCCGCACGCGCCATGACGTGCGCCGAGATGTCCGTGACGTCGCGCGTCGCGCCGGAGACCGCGGTGAACGATTCGTCCGCGATCCGGAACGTCTCGGTCACGCCCCGCCAGTAGTACTCGGCGTCCATTGCTGAACGCAGTGACTGATAGTCGGTCGTGTCCTGCATCGCCCTGGCATTCCGGAGCTGGTTCGCCGCATGCTCGGACGATCCCAGCGGGACGTATGTCATGTCGTCGACGGTCTCGTTGCCTGCACGTCTGGTCCTCACCGCAGAGATGGTGCCCGATCGCGCGGCAGAACGAAACATCCGGTCTGTAACGATCCGCGCGACCGGGGCGGGTCCTCAGTGAGCGTGCTGGTGATCGTGGTCGTGATCGTGGGGGAGGACCTCGTCGTGTTCGTCCTCGACCCGGTCATGGTCGGCGGTCTTGCCGTAGCCGGTCTCCGTCATCCCGCGTCGCCAGTAGCCGATGACGAGCGTGGCCTTACGGTCGAATCCTGCCTCGTTCCGCAGCCACTTGCGCATCGCCAGCACGGTCTTCGACTCCGCCGACACCCACGCGAACTTCGTGACGTCACCCCCGGGGATCTCGATCGCGGTCGCGGCGTCGAACAGTTGATCGGTGGTGCCCGCGGGTGCGCCGTGGCGGTGGATCCAGCGGATCTCCACGCCGTCGGGATGGCGCAGGTCCTGCTGCTCGTGTTCGTCGGCCACCTCGATCAGGGCGACACCGGTGGCGTCTTCGCGCATGTGCTCGAGCATCCGCCCGATGGCGGGCAGGGCCGTCTCGTCACCGACGATCAGATACCAGTCGGCCTCACCGGCGGTCACTCCGCCCGCGCCCGCGGCAGCGATCACGTCCCCTGCGCGGGCATGTTCGGCCCAGCCGCTCGCGAGGCCCTCGTCGCCGTGCTTGACGAAATCGATGTCCATCTCGGCGGTCTCGGGGTCGAGGCGGCGGACCGTGTATGTGCGAACCTGCTGTTTCACGGTCGGATCGGGCCATGCGAGCCGACCCCATCCGTTACGGGCAGGCACCTCGAGTCGACCGTTCGCGCGCGGAAACACCAACTTGATGTTCGGCACCCGGCCCGGGACGGAGGCATATTCGGCGACGCCGGGGCCGGCGAACGTGATCCGGCGCATGTGAGGCGTGATGTCCTCGACCCTCGCCACTTCGATGAGGACGGGGAGCATCCCGTATTCGTTGGTCATAGCGGACACCTTAGGGCACCCTGACCACATTCAGGCAGAGTCGGATTCCGATTGCCGGCGGTTCGGAATGAGTGCGACGCAGAAGGTGAGGACGACCGCGCAGACGAGCACCGCGGTGAAGACGGGTGCGACGGGCGCCGCCATCACCCCGGCGGCCCGGACGGATCGACCGGTGGGCGCATCGGAACGGGAGAGCGCGGTGTTCGCGAGCGCACCGAACACGGCGACACCCACGGCGCTTCCCAGTGCGCGGGCGAAGGCATTGGCACCGGTGACCACACCCCGTTCGGCCCACTCGACACTCGATTGTGCGGCGATGAGTGCGGGGCTCGCGATCAGGCCCATTCCGAGACCGATGAGCACGCAACAGCCTGCGACGTGCCACGGCGAGGATCCGATTCCGAGCCGGGTGAGCAGGACCGCCCCGGCCAGCAGCGGCACCGCACCGACCAGGCCGGTCAGCCGGAACCCGATCCGCAGATACAACCGGCCGGACTGCGACGCCGCTATGGGCCAGCCGATGGTCATCGTGGCGAGGGCGAATCCGGCGACCAGCGCGGACGTACCGAGAGCACCTTGCACGAACGACGGGATGTACGACGTCAACCCGAGTACGACCGCGCCGACGAGGGCCGAGACGGCGCTCGTGGTGATCAGGACCCGGCGGGTGAGCACCCACATCGGCAGGATCGGTTCGGCCGCGCGGGACTCGATCCATCCGAAGACCACCAGCAGGGCGATCCCACCGGCGAAGATGCCGATGCTCATGCCCGAGGACCACGCCCACGACTGGCCACCCTCGAGCAGGCCGAGGATCACGAGCGCGGCGCCCGCGGCGAGTGTCACCGCGCCCGCCCAGTCCACGCGTCGCGCGCTGCCGGAGGGACGGTCCTCGTGGAAGTTGCGGACGATCACCCATGCAGCGATCGCGCACAGCGGCACGTTGATCCAGAAGATCCACCGCCACGACCAGAAGTCGGCGAAGACCCCGCCCAGGGCCGGACCCACGACCGCGGACATCCCCCACACACTGGCGAGATATCCCTGTGCCTTCGCGCGCTCGGCCACGGTGTAGATGTCACCGGCGACGGTCTGCGCCATGGGCAGCACGGCACCTGCACCGAGGCCCTGGACGGCGCGGAACGCGATGAGGGCGGGCATGCTCCACGCCAGCGCGCACAACACCGATCCCAGCGCGAAGACCGCGATGCCGAACAGCAGCACCGGCGTGCGGCCGAAGGTGTCCGACAACTTGCCGTACACCGGGACCAACACCGCCTGCGTGAGCAGGTAGCTGGAGAACAGCCAGGGGAACTGGGTGAATCCGCCGAGGTCGGCCACGATCGTGGGCACCGCCGTCGCGAGGATCGTGCTCTCGAGCGCGACCAGGGAGGTCGCGAGCATCAAGGCGATGAGGATCGGCCCGCGCTCGGAGCGGAATCCGACATCCACCCGTGACGATGCAGTCATGACGCCCCTGTCCTGGCTCGAACACCGGTTCCGGACCATTGTCGTCGATGGGATATCCGCCACGGCGTTCGGTCCCCGTCCGCATCGCGCACTAGGGTGTCAGCGTGCGTCCTTCACTCGAGTCCTATCCCCACCTCGCCGGCGGCAAGGTCCGTGATCTGCATGTCGTCGACGACGAGCACCTGCTTCTCGTCGCCAGCGACCGGATCTCGGCCTACGACCACGTGCTCGACACGCCCATCCCCGACAAGGGCCGGGTCCTCACCGCGATGAGCGTGTTCTTCTTCGATCTGCTCGATGCGAACAACCACCTCGCCGGCGAACCCGACGACGAGCGCATCCCGGAAGAGGTACTCGGCCGCGCGCTCGTGGTGAAGCGGCTAGAGATGGTGCCCGTCGAGTGCGTCGCGCGCGGTTTCCTCACCGGGTCCGGCCTGCTCGACTACCGCGCCACCGGCGCGGTGTGTGGCGTCGCGCTTCCCGAGGGTCTCGTGGAGGCGAGCATCCTGCCCGAACCGATCTTCACTCCGGCCACGAAGGCCGCGCTTGGTGATCACGACGAGAACATCACCTTCGACGAGGTGGTCGAGAAACTCGGTGTGAATCTTGCGATGAAGTTGCGTCAGGACACCCTCGACATCTACGGCCGCGCCGCGATGTACACCTCCGAGCGCGGCATCCTGCTCGCCGACACGAAGCTCGAGTTCGGCCTGGACAAGGCCGGCAATCTCGTTCTTGCCGACGAGGTGCTCACTCCCGATTCGTCGCGGTACTGGGATGCCGCCGAGTACGAGGAGGGCAAGGTGCAGCCGAGCTTCGACAAGCAGATCGTCCGTAACTGGCTCACCAGCGAGGAATCCGGCTGGGACCGCGCGTCCGACACTCCGCCGCCGGCGCTCCCGCAGTACATCGTCGACAAGACGCGTGCGCGGTATATCGAAGCCTACGAGCGTATTTCCGGGCTCTCCTTCGACGATTGGATCGGCTGAACGCAGATGACCTCCTCGAATTCGACCCCGCCGGTCGCCCAGAAGGTTCCGCACGAGCGTGTCCATCACGGCCACACGTTCGTCGACGACTACGAATGGTTGCGCGACAAGGAATCACCCGAGGTCGTCGCGTACCTCGAGGCCGAGAACGCGTGGACCGACGCGCAGACCGCGCACCTGGCGCCGTTGCGTGAGTCGATCTTCGAGGAGATCAAGTCCCGTACCCAGGAAACCGACATGTCGGTTCCCGCTCGTATGGGCAACTGGTGGTACTACGCACGGACCGTCGAGGGCAAGCAGTACGGCATCCAGTGCCGGGCCCCGATCACGGACGCGGACGACTGGACGCCGCCCGAGGTCACTCCCGGCGTCGACCTGCCGGGCGAGCAGGTGCTGCTCGACGGAAACGTGGAAGCCGAAGGGCACGAGTTCTTCTCCATCGGGGCGTTCTCGATCAGCCAGGACGGCACGCTGCTGGCGTACTCGACCGATGTCGTCGGTGACGAGCGGTACACGCTGCGGTTCAAGAATCTCGAGACCGGTGAACTGCTCCCCGACGAAATCACCGGCACCGCACCGGGAGCCACCTGGGCCCTCGATCACAGCCACGTCTTCTATCAGACGGTGGACGAGTCGTGGCGCCCCGACACCGTGTGGCGGCACAAACTCGGCACCCCGCGCGACGAGGACGTGAAGGTCTTCCACGAGCCCGACGAGCGGTACTGGGTGTCGATCGGTTCGACCCGCAGCGAGAAGTATCTCATGATCTGGGTCGGGTCCAAGATCACCACCGAGGGGTGGATTCTCGAATCCGATGATCCGACAGGTGAATTCAGAGTTCTCCTCCCGCGTCGTGAGGGTGTCGAGTACGGCGCCGAGCATGCGGTGATCGGCGGCCGGGACCGGTTGCTGATCATGCACAACGATGTCGACCCGGAGACGGGGGAGAAGGCCGAGAACTTCGTCCTCGCCGAAGCGCCGGTCGACGACCCGTCGTCGCTGCGCACCCTCATCGGGCACCGCCACGACGTGCGCCTCGAAGACGTCGAGGCGTTCGAGGGTCACCTGGTGCTCGGCTACCGGCGCGAGGCGCTCACCCGGATCGCGGTGTGGCCCCTCACCGACGACGGATACGGCGAACTCACCGAACTCGAGTTCGACGAGGAATTGTTCGCAGTCGGTCCGGGTGGCAATCCCGAGTGGAAGCAGCCCGTCCTGCGCCTCGGCTTCACCTCGTTCATCACCCCGACCCGTGTCTACGAGTACGTCGTGGCCACCGGCGAACTGCTGCTGCGCAAATCGCAGCCGGTGCTCGGCGATTTCGACCCGGCACGCTACGAACAGCGTCGCGAATGGGCCACCGCCGAAGACGGCACCCGGATTCCGCTGTCGATCGTGCAGCGCAAAGACCTGGCGGACGGGCCGGCTCCGACCCTGCTGTACGGCTACGGATCCTACGAAGCCAGCATCGATCCGGGATTCTCGGTAGCCCGACTGTCGTTGCTCGACCGCGGCATGGTGTTCGTGGTCGCGCACGTGCGCGGCGGCGGCGAGATGGGCCGGCACTGGTACGAGAACGGTAAGACCCTGACGAAGAAGAACACCTTCACCGACTTCGTCGCGTGCGCGCGGCATCTCGTCGACGAAGGTGTGACCGGCCCGGACCGGCTCGTGGCGGACGGCGGCAGCGCGGGCGGCCTGTTGATGGGTGCGGTCGCCAACATCGCTCCCGAACTGTTCGCGGGCATCCTCGCGAACGTGCCGTTCGTCGACCCGCTGACCTCCATCCTCGATCCGTCGCTGCCGTTGACGGTGATCGAGTGGGACGAGTGGGGCAACCCGCTCGACGATCCCGAGGTGTACGAGTACATGCGCTCCTACAGCCCGTACGAGAACGTCGGAGCCCACGACTATCCGGCGATCCTCGCGATCACCAGCATCAACGACACCCGCGTGCTGTACGTCGAACCCGCCAAGTGGGTCGCGAAGTTGCGAGCCACCAAGACCGGCGACTCGCAGTTGCTGCTCAAAACCGAAATGAGCGCGGGGCACGGTGGTGTCTCCGGTCGCTACGAGAAGTGGCGCGAAGTGGCTTTCGAGTTCGCGTGGGTGCTCGAGACGTCGGGTGCCTATCGCGCGGAGACCGCGCCGCGCCCCCCCCGGGGGGTAACCGCGGGGTGGTGGGGCGGGGGGCCCGGGCGCGGGGGGACCGGGGCCCCC
>NZ_JAXION010000035.1:0-38273 GCF_049311045.1 Rhodococcus sp. 7Tela_A2
CGCCCCCCGCGGGCCCCCCCCCCCCCCCCCCCCCCCCCCCCCCGGTGCAGGAGGCGTTCACCGTCGCGGTGAACCGCTGGCCGGGGGAGGGGATCCCGCCGAGTCCGGCGGGGTGGATCATCACCACCGCGCGACGCCGCGCCATCGACCACGCACGGCGGGAGGTCCTGCGGGACGCGAAACACGCCGACGCAGCGAGGCTTCTCGGCGTGCAGGAGGGCGACGTCCACGACGGTGTCCCCGGACCCGGCCTGCCCGACGACCGGTTGCGACTGATCTTCACGTGCTGCCATCCCGCGCTCGCCCCGGCGACCCGGGTGGCACTGACCCTCCGCCTGCTCGGCGGTCTCGGTACCGCGCAGATCGCGCGCGCATTCCTCGTTCCCGAACCCACGATGGCGCAGCGTATTTCACGGGCCAAGGCGAAGATCCGCGACGCCAGGATTCCCTACCGCACGCCGTCCGCGGCCGACCTTCCGGAACGGCTGGGCGCGGTGCACGCGGTGCTCTATCTGATCTACACCGAGGGGCACACCGCCGGGAGGGGAGCAACACTCGGCGATACCGACCTCAGTGCCGAGGCGATCCGGCTCCTCCGGCAGTTGATCGAACTCCGGCCCGACGACCCCGAAAGCACGGGACTGCTGGCGTTGATGCTCTTCGGCGAGTCGCGTCGCGCCGCACGGACCACCGCCGACGGGCGGATGGTGCTTCTCGCCGACCAGGATCGCACCCGCTGGGACCGGAACCTGATCCGGGAAGGACAGGTCCTCGTCCGGCGCTGCATCGAACTGAACCGGCCCGGTCCGTATCAGCTCCAGGCCGCAATCGCTGCCGTGCACGCCGACGCGGCGACCGCTCCTGCGACCGACTGGTCGCAGATCGTGCAGCTCTACGACCACCTTCTGGCCCTGCATCCCACTCCCGTCGTGGCGCTCCATCGGGCCATCGCCCTCGCGGAGACCGACGGGCCCGAGGTGGCCCTGCGGATCGTCGACGAACTGGATCTCGACCGCTACCACGTCTTCCACGCCGCCCGCGCGGCTCTGCTGCGCCGGCTCGGCCGGCCGCGCGCCGCTGCGGCTGCGTACGCCGGCGCCGCGGCGCGCACCGACAATGCCGTCGAGCGGGCGTACCTTCTGCGCTGCCGCGACGAACTCGCCGCCGGTCGGTAGACGCGACCGTGTGACTCCGCGACCGTGTGATTCCGCGACCGAGTGGCTCCGCGACCCGCGAGCGGACCGATCGTGCGGGGCAGCGGCCACGCTCACAGCCACGGGACCCGCGGGCATCACGTCGGGCAGTCACCGGGACGCCTTCGACTCCGAGAAGCCCGGGGGACTTCGAGAAACCGGTCCGTTTACCTAGAATTATCCCAAAAACAGACTGGAAGAATGTTTCACTGCCCTAATCTCGCATACGAGATAGTTTAACGACGGATTTCCCGACGGGGTGGTGCATGACGATGCTGCAGGACCAGCTACCGGAGGGGCCAAGTTTCCGTCGCGCGACGCCGATCTCCCGAACCGCCCCTCGCACCACATCCACATCCCCGGTGAGAAACCTCAGTACGTTGCCGCGAATCGAACGCAGATCGGAGTCCGACATGACAGATGTACGCCAGCAGAACGGATTTGTAGACGAAGATTCACCGGCGCGATCGGTGGACGCAACCGTCCAAGTCCAAGTCGGGAAGGCGGCACGAATCGTAGACCGGAACATCGGTGACGTCCGCCCCAAGCGGAGCCGAACCGTGCCCGAGGCGACATCCACGGTCAGCTTGATCATCCCGGTCAGGAACGAGGCACGGAACATCGCCTGGGTGCTGGAGCAGATCGCCGACGAGGTCGACGAGATCATCCTGGTCGACGGCAACTCGACCGACGCAACCCTCATCACCGCCAGTCACTACCGGCCCGACATCAAGGTTATCCCCCAGGAAGGTATCGGCAAGGGTAGTGCCCTCAGGACCGGGTTCCTGGCCGCTACCGGCGACATCATCGTCATGATGGACGCCGACGGCAGCATGGCACCCCAGGAGATTCGGCATTACCTGCACTTTCTCACCAACGGATACGACTTCGTCAAGGGCTCGAGGTTCATCGTGGGTGGCGGGTCGCTGGACATAACCCCTATCCGTCGACTCGGCAACCGTTTCCTGCTGCGCGTGTTCAACACGCTCTACGACGCGGAGCTGACCGACCTGTGCTACGGCTTCTGCGCATTTCACCGTCGCTACCTCGACCTGTTGTCCCTTTCTGCACCGGGTTTCGAAATCGAGGCAGAAATGGTGGTGCACGCTATGCAGGGCGGTCTGCGGATCGCGGAGGTTCCGAGTCTGGAAATGCCTCGGCGGTCGGGCAAATCGAACCTCCATGCCATCCGTGACGGGGTCAGGGTACTGCGCACCGTCTTGCGTGGACACGACTCCGGACTCGCCGGCTACCTCGCGCAGGCTCTGTCCCGCGGCAGCGACGCGCAACTCGTCCAGGCTCCTCCGGCCGCCCGATGAACGCGTTCGCCGCGACTTCGCCGCCTCGTGCCCCGGAATCCGCGACCCCGCCGGCATGTGCCCGGCACCGGACAGGAGGTTGAGAGAAATGCGGACACTCGTTACCGGCGCTGCGGGGTTCATCGGATCCACCTTGGTCGATCGCCTTCTCGCCGAGGGGCATCACGTGGTCGGGATCGACAACCTCAGTTCGGGTGCTGCGGCCAACCTCGATCGGGCTCTCCGCGGCGAGCATGCGAGCGGCGCAGGCCGATTCACGTTGGTAAAGCTCGATATTCAGAATCCTGAGCTCGTCGACGTCGTTTCGGGCATCAACCCGGATGTCATCTTCCATCTGGCCGCGCAGGTCGATCTACGGGCTTCGGTCACCGACCCGCAGTTCGATGCGCGCAGCAACGTGCTGGGCACGATCAATCTCTGTGAAGCGAGTCGGCGGGCGGGCGTCCGCAGGGTCGTCTACGCCGCTTCGGGCGGCTCTCGTTACGGCACACCGGCACGCCTGCCGGTGGAGGAAGGCTCACCTCTCGCTCCGCTGTCGCCCTATGCGGTGGCGAAACTCGCCGGTGAGCTCTACCTGGGCGCATACGCCGGAATGTATGGACTGGAACCGATCTCTCTGGCGCTGGCCAACGTCTACGGCCCGCGTCAGAACCCACATGGGGAAGCCGGAGTGATAGCAGTTTTCGGCAGCGCCCTCATCAGCGGTCGTCCCGTGACCGTGTACGGGGACGGGACCGCCGCCCGCGACTACGTCTACGTCGACGATGTCGTCGAGGCCTTCGTGCGGGCTGCCCATGCACCCGGTTCCGTGACGGGTACCTACAACATCGGAACCGGGCGACAGACCACGGTCACGGAAGTGCACCGGCTGATTGCCTCGCTGCAACAGGATCCGGCACCGCCCCTGTATGCCGAAGCCCGAACCGGTGAACTACAGGCCATCGCCTTGGACACCAGAAGGGCGAAACAGGATCTCGGGTGGTCGCCCGCGGTCGATGTTGCCGAGGGGATCCAGCGCACCGTGCAGTGGCTGCGCACCGTTCCCGGGCTTGCGCCGATTTCGTCGGCGAGCGCCCCGATCGGCGCGCGTTCCGCCGGAGAGGAAGTCCGTAGTGCCTCGTGATGCCACCGACGGATTTGTCAGGGCGTTGTGCCCGCCACGACCGTCCCCGCAGATTCGCTACCGCCTGCTTGCGGCGGCAGTGACGGCGCTCGGTGGGATCGCGATCGCGCTGAACGCGCCTCACACTTCGGGGCTCGCGGGTCGACTGTGGGTGGTGTCCTTCCTCATTGCGGCACCTCTGGTTGCGATCGCCCGCCTGTTGCCGGCCGTCAACGCTGCTCTCGCCTTGATGGTGGGGGCTGCCGGCGCCGCAGTCGTCAACACCCTGGTCGCGCAGTCGATGTTGGCGGCCGATGTGTGGTCACCGCATGGAGGCATCGCCGCTGTGGGCATTGCCGCAGCTTTCCTGTGGCTGGTGCCGATCGGCAGGCCGGGTGCCGAAACACGGAGTGCCGAACCCCATCTTCGCCGTCGTCCCTCGGCGGGTGACGGCGACCTTCCGCAATCGCCGTCCCACTCCACAACGAAGGCAGGTGCTGCATGACAGCTGCGACCCCCCGGTGCACCCTCACTCTGGGTGTGGTGATCTGCGCCTACACATTCGATCGGTGGGACGACGTTCTCGCCGCCGTTGCGTCGGTTCGGAGCCAGACGATGACGGCACAGGAGATCGTAGTCGTTGTCGACCACAATCCTGATCTCTACGACCGTCTACGCAGTGCTCTACCTGACGTGACGGTCGTCGAGAACCGGAAGCAACGCGGGCTGTCCGGCGGTAAGGACACAGGCGTCGAAGTGACCTCCAGTGACGTGGTGGCCTTCTTGGACGACGACGCTGTGGCCCACCAAGACTGGCTTCGGCACTTTCACGACGCGTACACGGACGACAACATCGTCGGCGTAGGCGGCACGACCCTGCCGCTCTGGGAGTCCTCCCGGCCTCGGTGGTTTCCGAAAGAGTTCGACTGGGTCCTGGGTTGTACGTTCACCGGGAGGGAACCCGGCCCGGTCCGGAACCTTCTGGGCGGCAACGCCTCCTTCCGTCGCGAGGTCTTTTCGGTGGCGGGCGGGTTCCCGAGTCACATCGGCCGGACCTCGGCGCAGAGCCGCCCCCTGGGCTGCGAGGAAACGGAATTCTGTGTCCGGGTCAACCAGCACCGGCCCGACTGGACGTTCGTCTTCGAGCCGAGTGCGGTGATCTGGCACCGTGTGCCGGCCGCGCGGGAGACATTCTCCTACTTCCGCTCTCGGTGCTTTGCCGAAGGGTTGTCGAAGGCAGCCGTGACCCGCAGCGTGGGCGTCGCGGACGGGCTCTCGGTCGAGCGGAGTTACACCACTCGTACCCTCAGCCGCGGTGTGGCGCGGGGGTTCGGTGACGCGCTGCGCGGAGACGTGACCGGGATCGAGCGCTCCTACGCGATCTCTGTCGGCCTGCTCGCTGCTGCGGCCGGATACGCGCGCGGTGGCGCGCCACTCCGCCGGCGGCCCGTGATGGCGGAGGCGAGATGACCGAGTCGGTTCCGATCCTCATGTACCACGCGGTGGGCGAAAACCCTTCAGCCGCAACACGACGTCTGTCCGTCGCTCCACGAGCACTGGACGAACAGCTTGCTTTCCTGGTGGATCACGGCTTCACCGGAATGACCTTCTCGGACCTCGCCGGTGCCTTCGAGACCGGAAAAGCGCTGCCCGAACGGCCGGTGGTTCTCACCTTCGACGACGGTTACGCGGACTTCGCGGAATGCGCCTGGCCGATTCTCCGGCGCTACGATTTTCCGGCGACGGTTTTTGTCACGAGCGGCTGGATCGCCGACGCCGGTTCGGATGCCGCCGGTACTCCACTGGACCGGATGTTGACCTGGGCGCAGGTCCGGGAGCTCGCGGCGGCGGGAATCGAGATCGGGGCCCACAGCCACAGCCATCCAGAGCTCGACCAGCTCGCAGACGCCGCGCTGCGCGAGGAACTCCGCCTCGGCCGGACACTGCTCGAAGAGTGCATCGGCGCCCCGGTGCGAACCCTTGCCTACCCCTTCGGTTATTCCACCCCGCGGGTACGGCACGCGGCCCGGGCGGCGGGCTATCGCTGCGCCGCGGCCGTGAGGAACATCCCAGCGAGCTCGTCCGACGACATCTTCATGCTTCCGCGTCTCACCATCCGTCGCAGTACCGATTCGAGCACCTTCGCCTCGATCATGACCGGTGGCGACAAGCAGATCTTCCGCCGCGACCGCCTGCTGACGGCAGCTTGGGCAGCTGTGCGCAGCACCCGACGGGCCGGAAAGGGGGTACTGGGGCGTGTATGAGCGTGCGGTCGCGACCCGAGTCACCGACGACCTTCCCACGGCCGATCCCAGGGTTGCCCAGGGCGGCGTAGGTGTTCGTCGGGGCGGTCCGCCCTTCCTGCGGAACGCCTATGCCCTCGTCCTCAATACCGGTATCTCGGGTGCCTTGGGTCTGGCGTACTGGATCCTCGCGGCGCATTACTACGACGACTCGGACGTCGGCCGCGGATCGGCCGCCATTTCGGCGTTGATGCTGTTGACCGGTCTGGTGTCGGTCAACTTCGCCGGCACGCTGAACCGCTTCATCCCCGAGGCCGGAAAGCGAACGTTCACCGTCGTCGCGCTCGTCTACGTCGTCACGTCCGCCGCGGTCGTCGTCCTCGCCGTGGCACTACTGTTCGCACTCCACACGCTCGGAGGACCCGCGTACGACATCCTCCGCGAGCCGGACACGCGAGTGTGGTTCATCGCCGCGGCGGTGGCCGCGAGTGTGATCACCGTGCAGGACAGCGTGTTGACAGGACTGCGGGCGGCGGTCTGGGTGCCCGTCTGGAATGCGGCGTTCGCCGTTGCCAAGCTGGTCCTTCTGGTCGTGCTGGCCGAATCGATGCCCCGGTCCGGAGTGTTCTTCTCCTGGATCGTTCCCATGATCATCGTCATGTTCCCGGTCAACCTGCTGATCTTCGGCACACTCCTGCCGCGACATGTACGCAGGTCGACGGTAGAGACCGAGTTGACGGTTTCGCAGACGGGCCGGTTCTTCGCGGCAGACTATCTCGGTTCGCTGTTTCTGTACGGAATCATGTTCCTTGTCCCGATTCTGGTCGCAGTACGGGTCGAGCCGCACACCTACGCGTACTTCTTTCTGGTCTGGTCCGTCGCCACCATGATGAATCTCGTGGCCGTCAACATGGCCACGTCCATGGCGGTGGAGGGTGTGTGCGACCCGTCGAGTCTGGCCGGCGATTGCCGCTCTGCGCTGACCCGGGCTCTGGGGCTGCTGATGATCGGTGTTGTCGGGATCGGTCTCGCGGCGCCGTACTCCCTCGGGCTGCTCGGTACCGGATACCTCGACGCGGTGCCGTTACTCCAATTACTCGCCCTCGCCAGCCTGCCCAGCGCAGTCGTGGACATCTACCTCGGCACGCTGCGGGCGCGGACCAAGCGCAGGCGCATCATCGCGGTGCAATCCCTTCGGGCAGTGGCCGTGTTGGGATTGGTTGTCGCCCTGCAGCACTACCATCAGTTCTTCCTGCACTTCGGCGACCCGAGGCTGACGGCGGTGGGCGCGGCGGTTCTGCTCGGCCAGCTCATCGCAATGCTGGCGGTGCTCCCAGAGCTCGGACAGCTTCTCGGGTGGCGTCGGCGATACACCCCGCCGATCGCCGACGGCGGGGAGACCGTATGTCCCTGATCGACATGTCCCTGATCGACGGGGAAACGCGCCGGCCCGGCCGGGAAACCCACCGTCCTCGGCCCAGCGAGGACGGAGCGCGACAGGCAAGGTCGCGACTGGTCGGCAGCCGGGCCGTCCGCGTGGCGTTTCTCTGCGTTCTGACCGTCGCGGCGGTCGCGTTGTACCTCGTCAAGTTGCGGAGTGTCGATCTCGACGCCCTGACCGGTCTCGGGTTGATCTCGGTCCTGCCGGTGCCGACGTTGCTCGGGGTGGGACTACTCACCGTCGGCTACATCGGGACGCTGTCCCTGCGGCGGCCCTGCGTCTGGCTGCTCTGTACCCAGCTGGTGCTACTCGTCATGATGCTGCACGGCATCACGATGCTGCTCGAGTCCGAGCCGCGCTTCGCGATCAGCTGGGTCCACGCCGGCTTCGTCGAGTTCGTCGATCGCACCGGGACCACGGCGCCGGGCCTCGACGCCCGATGGTCCTGGCCAGGCTTCTTCGGGCTCGCCGCGTTCGTGCTCGGGTCGGGCGAGATGGCGGCGCTGCACACCGTCCTCTTCGTGACACCGGTGGTGCACAATCTGCTGTACCTGGTTGCGCTCGGGCTGCTGCTGAGCACCCTCCGGATGTCTTGGCAGGCAAAGTGGTTGGCGGCGTTGTTCTTCTGTCTTCTCAACTGGATCGGGCAGGACTATTTCGCCCCTCAGGGCTGGACCCTGCTGCTCTACCTGCTTTTCGTGGGCTTTCTCGTCATGTGGTTCCGCACACCCCGCGGAACGTCGGAGGACCTGCCGAGGCCGCTGCGCCGGCCGGGCAAACTGTGGCGGTGGTTCTGGGGCGACCGTTCACGGGGTGAGCTCCCGCCCAGAAAGGCAGCGTCGTCGGAACGCATCGTTGTGCTTGCGGTTGTGGTGGGCCTGTTCGCCACGGCCACCGTCAGCCACCAGCTGACCCCCTTCGCCATGATCGTGAGCGCCGCCGGGCTGGTCGTCGCGCGTCGGTGCACTCTCACCGGACTCCCCGTGCTCCTCGTGGTGATCGTTCTGGCGTGGATCAGCTTTATGACCCACGAATATTGGGGAGGCAAGCTCGGCGAGTTGATGAGCGGGGTCGGGAATATCGGCGGGACCGTGTCCTCGAACATCGCGGACCGAGCCGGCCTCGGCGCCGCCGAACATCTGTTGGTCGTGCGCGCCCGGGTGCTCGCGGCCCTGCTGGTCTTCCTGATCGCCGGGGTGGGACTGCTCCGCCGGCGGCGGCGCGGCATCGAGGACCGCGTGCTCCTCGTGTTGCTCGTGGCCCCGGTCGGTCTGGCGCTCATGCAGAGCTACGGCGGCGAAATGGCCTTGCGCATATACCTGTTTGCGCTCGCGCCCGCGAGTGCGCTTGCCGCATTGGCCTTGTTCCCCCGGCCGGCATCTCGCCCATCGCTCCTTGCGCGATGCATGGCGGGCGTATGCGCGCTGGTCATGATGTTCTCCTTCTTCGTCACCCGCTACGGCAACGAGGCATTCGAACGTATCCCGGAAGGGGCGGTCAGTGCGGTGGGGACGGTCTACGAGCACACGTCCGGCAGTGTGAAGTTCCTGTACGTCACCGCTGTGCCCGAGCTCGGCTCCACCCCCTTCATGCCGCTCGGCTATCGCGACGTGGAGCGCGTCCATTGGACGAACACGATGGCGCCGGTCGATCCGGCCGACGTGACCGGGGTGTTGCAGTCCCTGAGGGATCAAGGGCCCGGGGGCTACCTGATCACCACACGAAGTCAGGAGGCATTCGTGACGTTCGGCCAGGGTTATCCCATCGGCTGGGGTGAGCAATTCCGTCACGCGCTCGCCGGCGCCCCGGGGGTTCGGGTGGTCGTCGAAAACCCGGACGCGTCCATCTACGCCCTCGATCGGCCCGCGGGGGACGAAGCCGAACCATTCGTTCCACCACCCACCGGATTGCAGGTGTGGCATACACCGTGGACCCCGGCCGGTGTGGTCTTCGTGGTCCTGCTGTCGGGCATTCTGGGCGTGCGTGAGGCGTGGCGAATTCGCCTCGGGCCCGACGAGCAGAAACGCCTCCGCGCACTCACATTCGCCGCCGTACCGCTGCTCATCGGATTCGTCCTCGTCGTCCTCGAGCGTTTCGTGTTGCTGACGTCATGAGGAGCGGCAAGGACCACCTCGAACCGGGACCGTACCTACTAGACCACTAGGAAATCATGTCTCACACCGTCTTTCCCCGTATCGGTACCGGCTCTGCCGACACCGATATCGCCGGCGATGTGGTGGCGGACTTCGTCACCGCGGTCGGAGATCGGCCCCAGGGTGCTGCCATCGTGCACAACGGGTCCGTCATCACCTATCGAGACCTTGCGGATCGGGTCCGAACTACCGCATTGCGTTACCGGGAACTCGGATTCGGCGCCGATACTCCGTCAGGTCGGGTCGGCGTGCTGGTGTCGCACACACCCGCGGTGATAGATCAGCTGCTCGGAATACTCCATGCCCGTGCCGCCTACTGCCCGATCGACGCCGCACTCCCGGTAGCCCGCACGCAGGCGCTCGCCGCGGCACTCGGCGTGGATCGTCTGTTCGCGGCAGACCGGGATCCACACGAGCCGACGACCCTGCGGACCGACATGCCCGACGACGACCGGATCGTCGCGGACGCCGAACTGCTGCAGCCGTCATGTCACCGGGACGATCCCGCGTACGTGCTGTGCACCTCGGGATCGACGGGGGCACCGAAGCCGGTGGTGGTCTCGCGGCAGGCCCTCGCCGTCACGGTGCGGGCGCTGCGCGACCTCTTCGCGCTCACCCCGGAGGACCGTGTGCTCCAATTCGCCTCACTCGGCTGGGACACTTGCTTGGAAGAGATTCTGCCCGCATTGACCGCCGGCGCGGCTCTGGTGTTCGATGACGCGGCCCATTCCGGGGCGTTCCCGCCCTTCCTGCGCATGCTGGCGGAACGGGATATCACCGTGCTCGACCTGCCGACGGCGTTCTGGCACGAACTTGTACTTTTCCTGCACGAGGAGCAGGTGGGGCTGCCGGCCGGCGTCCGGCTGGTGGTGGTCGGCGGCGAGCGGATCGATCCCACCCGATTGCAGCAGTGGCGTGATCTCGACATCGGGCATGTCCGGTTGCTCAACACCTACGGATGCACCGAAACGACGATGGTGACCCACGCGGTGCAGCTGAGCGGCCCCGGCACAGAACCGGAAGTCGCGGCGAACGACGCCGAGGCGCCACTCGGGCGCCCGTTGCCCCACGTGCGCGATCACGTCACCGACGAGGGCGAGCTGCTCGTCTCGGGCGAAGCCCTCGCCACCGGCTACCTCGGATTGCCGGAACTCACCGCAACCGGCTTCCCGGTCGCCGATCACGGATCCGGCCCGGCCCGGTGGTTCCGGACCGGAGATCTGGTCACCCGCGGGGAACGCGGGCTGTTGTATGCACGCGGTCGCATCGATGAGCAAGTGAAAGTTCTTGGTGTGCGCGTACATCCGGCAGAAGTCGAGCTACAGTTGACCGGTCACCCCGCGGTCGCGGGTGCCGTCGTGGTCGGTGAACGGCTACTCGGGCGCACAGCGCTGACGGCGTACGTAGTTCCGGCAGGGGAGACGACCCCGGCCGAGCTGAAGCGTTACCTACGTGAGCGCCTCCCCAACCAATTCGTGCCCACTCGGGTGAAATTCGTCGCCGCGCTGGCATACACGTCCAGCGGAAAAGTTGATCGGGCGGCAACACAGCGTGCCGCAGTGCACCACGACAACAAGGGAGTAGTCCGATGAGCCCCGACCACATTGTCCACATCTTCCGCAGGGTCCTCGATGCAGATGCGGTGGACGAGCATTCCGACTTCTTCGAGCTCGGCGGTGATTCGCTGCTGGCGACCCGGGTGCTCAGTGCGATCGCCCGAGACTTCGGGACGGAGTTGCTGTACGAGGACTTCCTCGACAACCCCTCGCCCGCAGGGTTGTTCGCCAAAGTTGCTGCAGTGGCACCATGAACGGGGGCAACATGCGCGTTGTCGTCGTCGGTGCCGGTCTGGCCGGGCTGACCGCCGCCGTCGACCTCGTGGAGGCGGGCGCGGAGGTCACGGTCCTGGAGGCGCGCGACCGGGTGGGCGGCCGGATGCACGGTATCCCGGTGTCCGCGAGCGTGGTCGCCGACGGGGGTGCTGCCTACTTGGGCGTACGGCACACCGAACTCCTCGCGCAGGTGCAGCAGTACGGACTGGACCTGGCCTCCACAGCGATGACCGGGGACAGCACGTTCTTGGTGTCGGATCAGCGGAAGACGACTGCGAGTCGGGTGCCCCCGCTGGACGTGGTCGCGCTCGGTGATCTGTTCGATCGGCTCGAGGACCTCGCCGCGTCGGCCCGGACCGCCGCGCCGTGGGAGAGCCCGCAGGCAGAACGTCTCGACCGGCTGTCTGCCGCGCGCTGGTTGGCGGACGAGGTCGGGCATCAGGACGCCCGAACCTTCTTCCCGCTGTTTCTCGGCGAGATGATGGCGGCCGATCCCGCAGCGATCTCCGTTCTCCACATGGCCTTCTACCTGCGCTCCGGCGGAGGGATCCGTTACCTCAACGCGTTCGAGGGCGGGGCTCAGCAGTGGCGGATCGACGGCGGCGCACACCTGTTGTGCCTGGCGCTCGCCGACCGGCTCGGTGAGCGCGTGCGGTTGGGTCATCCGGTCGGTGCGATCGATCAGGACGACAACGGGGTCGTGGTGCACTGCGTTCCGGATGCCGAAGGCGCACCGTCCGAGTATCGAGCCGACCGGGTCGTCGTCGCCGTTCCGCCGTTGCTGGCGCAGCAGATCGAGTTTCGGCCTGCTCTGCGGGGGCCGCGAGCGACGACGGCCACCGGCCGTGGCTGCGCGGTCAAAGTACACCTGAGCTATCCGGCTCCGGTGTGGCGTGAGAGTGGCTTGTCCGGATGGTCGGTGAGTACGGACGGGCCGTTGCTGTCCACGGTCGACGATTCACCACCGGATGAATCTGCGGGCGTGCTCACCGGATTCGTCACCGGTGCGGCGGCGGCGACCTTCTCCGGGCTGTCGGCGGCAGAGCAGATGGACGCGGTGCTGGCTCATACCCGCCGGCTCTTCCCGCAGTTGCCGCCGCCGACGAATTGCACCGTGACCGATTGGCCGGCCGAGAAATACAGCAGGGGATGCTATGCCGCGCTGTTCGGCCCGGGGGACTGGCTGCGACTGGGGCCGACACTGACCGAACCGCACGGCCGCGTCCACTGGGCCGGCACCGAAACCAGCCTGGAGTTCTTCGGGCTGATGGAGGGTGCGATCAGGTCGGGTCGACGTGTCGCGACCGAATTGATTCACGGCGCCGAACCGGCGGCCGTTACGCGAAAGGTTCTGTCACGATGACCACCTACATCGAGTCCCAGCAGGCGGGCTTCGGCGCTGTCGCCGATCAGCCGTACACGTATGTGCGCAAAGAGTTGTCCGAACCCGATTGGCGACGTTACCCGGGCTGGGCAACGGTCACCGAGGCCGAGTGGCGGGATCCGCAGTGGCAGCGTTCGCACTCTGTCAAGAACATCGGGCAGCTGCGCGCGGTCGTGGGGGACCTCCTCGACGAGCGCTTCTATGACGACCTGCACTCCGACCAGCAGCAGCGCGCAACGATGTCGATGTTGCTGCCGCCGCAGATGCTGAACACCATGGCTCCTCACTGGGGGCAGGGGCGTCGCGGGCTCACCGAGGCCTTCTATGCCGATCCGATTCGGCGTTACATGTTGCCGGTACTCAGCGATCGCGATTCGGAATGGAGCTCACACCCCTACGCCGAGCGAGATTCGTTGCACGAGAGCGACATGTGGGTGGTCGAGGGACTGACTCATCGATACCCGACCAAGGTGCTCGCCGAACTGTTGTCGACCTGTCCGCAATACTGTGGACACTGCACACGGATGGATCTGGTCGGAAATTCCACACCGACGATCGACAAGGCCGAACTGACCCTCCATCCGGCTGATCGGCAGAACCGGATGCTGGACTACCTGAGAGCCACGCCGACGGTGCGGGATGTCGTGGTGTCCGGCGGTGATGTCGCCAACGTCCCGTGGCCGCGGCTGGAATCCTTTGTCCTGCAGTTGCTCGAGATCGACACCATCCGCGATATCCGATTGGCATCGAAGGCGCTTGCCGCGCTGCCGCAGCACTGGCTGCAACCGAAGGTGGTCGACGGAGTTGCGCGCGTGGCGCAACTCGCCGCGGCCCGAGGCGTCAATCTGGCGTTGCACACCCACATCAACCATGCGCAGTCCGTGACTCCACTGGTCGCGGAGGCGACGCGGGCACTGCTCGACGGAGGGCTGCGGGATGTGCGAAACCAGGGGGTGCTGATGCGCGGGGTGAATGCCACCGCAACGGACCTGCTCGACCTGTGCTTCGCGTTGCAGGGCGAGGCGAACATCCTGCCCTACTACTTCTACATGTGCGACATGATCCCGCACGCCGAGCACTGGCGGACCTCGCTGTGGGAAGCTCAGCAGCTGCAGTTGGAGATCATGGGCTACCTGCCCGGGTTCGCGACTCCGAGGATCGTGTGCGATGTTCCCTACGTCGGCAAACGGTGGGTCGATCAGGTGGTCTATTACGACCGGATCCGCGGTATCTCACACTGGAGCAAGAATTACCGCACCGGCTTGGACGGAACGGGCCCCGACGCACTGAGCCGTGTCTACCCGTTCTACGACCCGATCGGCAGTCTGCCGCCCTCCGGGCAGGCGTGGTGGCGGAAAGCATGTGAGGGCCCTTGTGACACAGCAGTTCCGGCCGGATTCGAGTTGGAGTCATGAGCACTACGAAGAGCGTGGAGTTGGCTCCGATCACCGATGCCGACGTGGGTGCGGTGGCGGACTTCTTGCACGCCAACCACAATGACCGAGTTCCCTGGGCGCTCTCGTGCTCCGCGGTGCCGTGGAAGGTGGAGGCACCCAATCACGGATTCATGCTCCGGGACGGGCAGCGCGTCGTCGGCACATTGTTGGCCTTGTACTCCGATCGGGTGGTAGCGGGCCGGGTCGAGCGGTTCTGCAACATGGGATCGTGGTGCGTGCTGCCCGACTACCGATCCCGGAGCCTTTCGCTGCTCGAGGCAATGTTGTCGCAGGATAACTACCACTTCACGGTCCTTTCTCCCGACGAGGGACCGCGGGAGATCCTCGCCTGGCGCAAGTTCCGCTTCCTCGATACGGCTGCGACACTCGTTCCCAACCTGCCGTGGCCGACCCTGCCCGGCCGAACGAGGATCAGCGCCGACCCGGACGTGATCGAAAAGACGCTCACCGGCACGGATCTCGAGCTCTACCACGACCATGAACACGCGCTCGCAGCGCATCACCTCGTGCTGACCCGCGGCCGGGACTCCTGTTACGTCATGTACCGGGAGTTTCGATACAAAGGCGCGCCGGTGTTCGCCACCGTCCTGTACGTCGGCAACCCTGACCTGTTCCATCGTGCCCTGATGCCGCTGACCCGTCATCTGTTGGTTCGTCACGGGCTCGTGGCAACCCTGGTGGAGTTGCGGATCATCGAGCACCGGCCACCCCTGTCGTTCACACTGAACAACTGGCCCAAGATGTACCGCAGTACCAGCCTGGAACCCGGGCAGATCGACGACCTCTACAGCGAGCTGGTGTGTGTGCCCTGGTAGGGGCGCTCGAAGCCGACGACGAGAAGGGCAGTAGCTCGACATGGTGGAAATGGTGATAGGTGCGGCAATGATGCTTGTCGTTGCGGTCTCGGCTGTGTTTCTCGTTCTCATCGCTCTCGACACGGCGCTTTTCCTGGTGCTCCGAGCGTGTATCCCCCAGAATCCGTCGTCGAACTCCGAACACGGAACAAAGCATGCGTGACGCCGGGCATATGAGGCCGTGACGCCCCGCATCCGGAGAGGGGGCGCCGCCCGAATGAAGATCCCACGGTGGGTCACCGTCGGGTTACCCATCGCGGTGGCCGTGACCGCGCTGGTTGTGACCATGTGCCTGTGGACGCCCGCTCTTCACGCTTCCGGCGGGTCCGGCGACACCCGATGGCCCGGCTGGGGATTCACGCACACACAGTTCAGCGCCGACGACGGTGACCCCCCGGCGGTTGCCACGGCCGGCGGGGCGATCGAGTCGGTACCCATGGTGCAGGCTCAGGCCATCATGGGCTGGGGAGCGGACAACCCGGAGCCCTCACCCGGCCGATACGATTTTCGAAGCCTGGACCGGCGAATGGACTTCATTCTCCGCAGCGGCGGCATTCCGGTGATCGTCCTGTGCTGCGCCCCGGACTGGATGAAGGGCGGCGAGTCCGGAGAGACCGACTGGGACCGCTTGGAAGTTGCGCCGAGCCCCGAACGCTTCGCCGATTTCGCGGCGCTGAGTGCCACAGTGGCCGAGCGCTATCCCTACGTTCGCCATTTCGTCGTCTGGAACGAGTTCAAAGGGTTCTTCGACGACGAACTGGGACGATGGGACGCGCGTAGCTACACCGACCTCTACAACCTTGTCTACGACGCAGTGAAGGCGGTGAACCCCGCGAACCTGGTCGGCGGGCCCTACGTGGAGTTCGCGAGTAAACCGGTGGGTTCCCCCGACAGCTCTCCGCTGCTGCAGGGCCCCTGGGGGGCTGTGGACCAGCGATACATCGACGCTTTCGTCTATTGGAATCTGGGCAGGAAGGGGGTCGACTTCGTCGCCGTCGACGCGCACGCGACCACCGCCCAGGGCGCCCCGGACGAGTTCGTCGCCGTGCAGAAGTTCGCGGCAGTCACCACCTGGCTGAGGGCGCAGATCGATGTCCCCATTTGGTGGACGGAGTGGTATGTCGAGCCGGCCGGGCCGGGATGGTCGCCGGAGCGTCAGGTTGCGCTGCGCGCCGCCGCGATGATCGAGCTCGCGAGTAGTGGCGCAGACACTGTGTTGTACTGGAACCCGCGCCCGGACGGAGCGGAGTGTGCCGGGTGTCTGTGGACGGACACCTGGGCGAGCGGCGGTGGCCGGCCTCTGCCCTTTCTCGATGTGCTCCAGCGCTTCGCCCGCTGGTTTCCACCGACTGTCGTGCGGCGGAAGGTGGAGGTGGCGGACGGGTTGCTCGCTCTCGAGTCCGACCGCGCCCGCCTGATCGTCAACACCACGGACCGGAGGATCAGCGCCTACGTCGACGGTCGGCAGATCGAGTGGTCGGCCTACGAGATGCAGTGGGTGACGGCGGCCGGGTCCTGGTCCGGCGCGGCCGAGCCGCGATGACCCGGTACGCAAGTGACATCAGGTTGAGGTAGCGACATCAGGCTGCGCACGCGAGGTCAGGCGGTGGAATCCGACGGTCGGTTGCGCTGCCAGGGCCAGCGACCGTCGATCTCGAGTTGCAGCGACCAGCTCAGGAAGGTTCGGATCAGCACGATCAACGCGAGCACCCCGACGGACGTGAACGTGGGGGTGACCGCCACGGTTTTGATGATGTCGGCGGCTACCAGGAATTCGAGACCGAGCAGGATCGATCGTCCCAGACTGCGCCGATACTGCTCGTAGACGGCGACCCCAGGGGAGCGCACCCGAGCCGCCACCGCGGTCCATGTGGCGAACGCGGCGCCCAGGACGATGGCCGCGACACCCACCACGTCGATCGCAGAACCGACGTGCTCGAGGACCGACGAAAGCTCCATATCCAGCGTTCCTTCCGATGATCGGCAAGCCCTCCCCGTCGATGCTCGCAGAGTCCGCCGATTCTGCACCGGAACTTCGGTCGGAGTTCGACCTCGGACCCCCGATCGCCGCAACCACGCCGTAATGCGCAGGCAACTCCGACGACGTGAGCGCCGCTTACGTTTGCGCGGCCACGTTCGTTCTGTTCGAACGTGGCCGAGGCACGGAGTCGGGAGATTCGATGAACTTGGTGAAGAATTCGGGAGTCCACATCGGACTCGCTGCCGTCGCGGGACTGGCATTCGGGTTGATCGTCGGAGAATGGGCTGCGAATCTGCAGTTCGTCGGCGACATGTTCATCCGGCTGATCCAGATGTCCATCGTTCCGCTGGTGATGGCGTCGGTCATCGTGGCAACCGGATCGATGAGCGGCGCCGGGACGGGCAAGATCGCCTTCCGGACCTTCAAATGGATGATCGGGTTCTCCCTGGTGGCCGCGGTGCTGGCCTGGGTTCTGAGTTCGGTCATCCGCCCGGGTGACGGCATGGTCTTCGGTGGCGAGCTGGATTCGGCGCTCGAGGCGTCTGCCGGCGATGCCCTCGGTTGGCAGGACACCGTCGTGAACTTCGTGTCGAAGAACATCTTCGACGCGATGTCGACGGCGACCATGGTTCCCATCATCGTGTTCTCGTTGCTATTCGGTCTCGCGCTGCGCCAGCACATCACGAAGTCGGGTGACGATCGCGTCCTCACGTTTGTCGATCAGGTGCAGCAGATCGTGCTGACGATGATCCGGCTGGTCATGTACATCGCCCCCATCGGCGTCTTCTGCCTGCTGGCCTCCCTCGCGGGGGATGTCGGGTTCTCGGTCGTGACCACCGGCCTGAAATACCTGGGAACCACGCTTCTCGGCGTGCTCATCCTGTTTGCGTTCTTCACCGTGGTGGTGAGCGTGCGGACCGGGTTGAACCCGTGGAAGCTGCCGTCCAAGCTCGCCGAGCAGACGGCGATCGCGATCACCACGACCAGTTCGGCGGTGACCTTCCCGACGGTTCTCAAGAACACGGTGGAGAAGGTCGGCGTCAGCCAGAAGATCGCGAACTTCACGCTGTCGGTCGGACTGACGATGGGCTCCTACGGTGCCGTCCTCAACTACATGATCGTCGTGATGTTCTTTGCCCAGGCCGGAAACGTCGACCTGAGCATCGGGCAGATCGTTCTCGGCATGGGACTGGCGATCCTGCTCAATATGGGCACCATCACCGTGCCCGGCGGCTTCCCGGTGGTGGCGATGTTCCTGGCAACCTCGCTCGGTCTGCCCTTCGAGGCGGTGGGCCTGCTGATCGCTGTCGACTGGTTCACCGGCATCTTCCGGACGTTCCTCAACGTCAACGGCGACACCTTCGTCGCGATGCTGGTCGCCAACGCCGACGACGAGATCGACCGCGACGTCTACGACGGGCGCAAAGAGGTCACTGCCGACCCCCTCGACGTCGAAGAGTTCGACGACATGCTGGCGCGCGCCGACCGCGCGGACTGAACCGTCCGAGCTCGTCCTCGCGGCCGGACTGTTTCACCGGGGACCGGCAGGCTGAGGTTCGAGTTTGTCCACAGGTCGCCTGTTCCTCCCCGGAGTGCCGCCAAGGATCCCGGCCGGAGCCGGGGGTGCCGTCCGCTGCGGCACGCTGACGTCCGTGATGATCATCGGGGGTGTGGTCGCGGGGGCCGCGGTGGGTTCGGCGGTGTACGCGCTGGCAGCACGACTGGCGGGCAGGGTGCCCGCGGCAGGGATCTGTGAGGTCGCGTGTGCGGTGATCGGGGCCGTGGCGACCCTCGGCGGCACAGCCCCCGCCACGCTCGCCTTCGCACTTCTCGGGTGGTGGAGTGTCGGCCTGGCCACGGTCGACATCCTGGTCCGGCGGTTGCCGAACATCCTCACCCTCGGCGGTGGCGCAGGGGTAGTTTCCGTCGCCTGGTTCACCGGCCACGGCGCCGCGGCGCGGGCGGGCGCCGCACTGATGACGACTCCGATGCTCGTCGTGCACCTGGCATCCCCGCGGTCGTTGGGAGCCGGCGACGTCAAACTCGCAGTTGCGCTCGGGGCCGCCACCGCCGTCGCCGGCACCCGGGCGTGGCTCGTCGCGGCACTGCTCCCGTCGGTGCTGACCGTGCTGGTCGTGGCGGTCCTCGGAGTCGTGCGCCGCCGGGCTTCCCGTGCGGAGCCTGCACTGCCGGGGGTGCCGCACGGGCCCTCGATGTGCGCCGCTGCGTTGCTCGGATTCTGCGTGGAGCAATGACCAGGGGTGGCGTCACCGCGCGGGCGGCGCCCGTGGAAGGATGACGGGGTGCTGCGTTGGATAACTGCCGGAGAATCCCATGGTCCCGCCCTCGTCGCGATGCTCGAGGGGATGATCGCCTCTGTCGAGGTGACATCGGACGACATCGCAGACCAGCTCGCGCGCAGGCGGCTCGGTTACGGCCGTGGCGCTCGCATGAAGTTCGAGGCCGACAAGGTCACCATCATCGGTGGTGTCCGGCACGGGCGCACCCTCGGTGGCCCGATCGCCATCGAGATCGGCAACACCGAGTGGCCCAAGTGGGAAACCATCATGTCCGCCGACCCCGTGGCCCCGGAGCTGCTCGAAGGGCAGGCGCGTAACGCGCCGCTCACGCGTCCCCGACCCGGTCATGCCGACTACTCGGGCATGCTCAAGTACGGATTCGACGACGCGAGGCCGGTGCTCGAACGTGCCAGCGCGCGCGAGACGGCGGCGCGAGTCGCTGCCGGAACCGTGGCCCGCAACTTCCTCCGGCAGGCATTCGGTGCCGAGGTCGTCTCTCACGTGATCTCCATCGGCGCCTCCGAGCCGTACGTCGGCCCCGAGCCCGGAGCCGCCGATCTCGCGGCGATCGACGCGAGCCCGGTGCGCGCGTTCGGTAAAGCCGCCGAGGAATCGATGATCGCCGAGATCGAAGCAGCCAAGCGCGACGGCGACACGCTCGGTGGCATCGTCGAGGTCGTCGTCCACCGTCTGCCCGTCGGACTCGGTTCGTTCGTCAGCGGAGCCGATCGCCTCGACTCGCGACTTGCCGCGGCACTCATGGGGATTCAGGCGATCAAGGGTGTCGAGGTCGGCGACGGCTTCGAGACTGCGAGGCGACGCGGCAGCGCCGCTCACGACGAGATGCGCCCCGGGGCCGACGGTGTGCTCCGTTCCACCAACCGCGCAGGCGGTATCGAGGGTGGCATGACCAACGGCGAGACCTTGCGGGTACGCGCCGCGATGAAGCCCATCTCGACGGTCCCGCGGGCACTGTCGACCGTGGACATGACCACCGGTGACGAAGCGGTCGCCATCCACCAGCGTTCCGACGTGTGCGCGGTCCCGGCCGCGGGCGTCGTCGCCGAAGCGATGGTCGCGCTCGTCGTCGCGCAAGCCGCCCTGGAGAAGTTCGGCGGAGACTCGCTCCCGGAAACGGTGAGCAACATCGAGCACTACCTGAAAGGTGTTGCGGCGCGCCCGCCGCGGTAGAGGCATGGCGCCGCGTGCAGTGCTCATCGGTCCGCCCGGGGCCGGCAAGTCGACCATCGGCCGACGAGTCGCCCAGGCGCTCGACCTGTCGTTGCTCGACACCGATGCGGAAATCGAACGCACCACGGGCCGCACGATCCCCGAGATCTTCGAGCAGGACGGCGAACCGGTGTTCCGGCAGATCGAGGAGAAGGTCGTCGCCGAGGCACTCGCCCAGCACGACGGCATCGTCTCGCTCGGCGGCGGCGCCATCCTGTCCGACCGGACGCGGCAACGTCTGGCCGGACATACCGTCGTGTATCTCGAACTCAGCGTGGCCGAGGGGTTGCGGCGCACCGGCAACAACACCTCGCGGCCCCTGCTCAACGGGGGAGACCCCGCCCAGAAATATCGCGATCTGATGCGCCGCCGCCGCCCGTTGTACCGGCAGTCGGCGACCATTCGGGTGCGGACCGACGGTCGCAGCCCCGGCCGCGTCGTCCAGCAGGTCCTCGCCAAACTCGGTGCGGCGGAAGATGCCGCTGCCGTCCAGACCACTCCAGAGAATCGGAGCACCACACCGTGACCGAACCGGTACGCATCGACGTCAACACAGCTCATCCCTATCCCGTCGTCATCGGACGTGGGTTGCTCGGCGACCTCGTCGGCGCACTGTCCGGCACCCGGACCGTCGCCATCTTCCATCAGCCCACGCTCACCGAGACCGCCGAGGCGGTGCGGGAGGCGCTCGCCGAGACGGGAATCGACGCCCACCGCATCGAGATCCCGGACGCCGAGGACGGCAAGGAACTTGCGGTCGCAGGCTTCTGCTGGGAGGTTCTCGGCAGGATCGGCCTCACTCGGTCCGACGCGATCGTGAGCCTCGGCGGCGGAGCAGCCACCGACCTCGCGGGGTTCGTGGCCGCGACCTGGATGCGCGGGGTGCGGGTCTACCACGTACCGACGACGCTGCTGGCGATGGTCGACGCCGCCGTCGGCGGGAAAACCGGGATCAACACCGAGGCGGGCAAGAACCTCGTCGGGGCGTTCCACGAACCGTCCGCGGTGTTCGTCGACCTCGCGACACTCGAAACGGTGCCCCGCAACGAGATCATCGCCGGACTCGCGGAGGTCATCAAGACCGGATTCATCGCAGACCCGGTGATTCTCGACCTCATCGAAGAGGATCCGGCAGCCGCGGTCGATCCGCTCGGTACGGTGCTTCCCGAATTGATCCGTCGTTCCGTCGAGGTCAAGGCGAAGGTTGTCGCGGCCGACCTCGAGGAAGCCGATCTTCGCGAAATCCTCAACTACGGACACACTCTCGGGCACGCGATCGAGCGGCGCGAGCGTTACCGCTGGCGTCACGGCGCCGCCGTGTCGGTGGGTCTGGTGTTCGCTGCGGAACTCGGGCGGCTCGCAGGCCGGCTCGACGATGCCACCGCGGAGCGTCATCGGACGATCCTCGAATCCGTCGGGCTGCCCACCACCTACGATCCCGACGCGTTCGGCGATCTCCTCAAGGGAATGCAGAGCGACAAGAAGAACCGCGCGGGGTTGCTGCGTTTCGTCGTGCTCGACGGTCTCGCGAAGCCCGGACGGCTCGAGGGACCGGATCCGGCCTTGCTGGTAGCCGCGTATTCCGAGGTGGCACGCCAAGGTTCGGCCGACGCGGGGACCGTTCTGCTCTAGCGGTTCGGCGCCCGAGAGCGACGGGTGGCACGATCGTCGTATGAAACGTGAAGTCGCCGCCGCGCTCGAGTTCGAAGTCACCGAGCCGACCCGGATCGAAATGAAGATCGCTGTGGCGAACCCGGACGACGCCGAGGTTCGAGAGTCGATGCGGGTCGTCCACAACGACGACGAGATCACCGCCCGGGAGGTCGTGGTCGAGCACGGAACCAGAATCCACATGCTCGACTGCGCACCCGGCAAGGTGACCGTCGACTACTCGGCCACCGTGAACGGTTCGTTCCCCTCGGCACCGGTAACCGAGGCCGACCTGTCGATGTATCTGCGCCCCAGCCGGTACGCGGAGGCAGACAAGTTCTTCGGGTTCGCCGCGTCGCGGGTCGGGGCTCCCGAACCGGATGCCGAGACGCTCGCGCGGATCGTCGAGTTCGTCGAACAGCACCTGATCTACACGCCGGGAGCCAGCCGCGGTACCGACAGCGCCGCCGACACCCTGCTCGCCGGTGCCGGGGTCTGCCGCGACTATGCGCACCTGACGATCGCGCTGCTGCGGGCGGTAAACATTCCCGCGCGACTGGTCTCCGTCTTCGCTCCCGGCTGCAGCCCGATGGACTTCCATGCCGTCACCGAGGCGTACGTCGACGGCGCCTGGTGCGTCGTGGATCCGACGCGGCTGGCCCCGCGCTCGTCCCTCGTGCGGATCGCCACCGGCCGGGACGCCGCCGACACCGCGTTCCTCGACAACCACGGCGGCAGCCTCACCTTGAAGAGTTCGAAGGTGACCGCCGTCGTGGTCGGGAGCCTGCCGGTCGACGAATACGCCTCGCCGGTTTCGCTCGGCTGACCCCCCTTCAGCCCGGCGGAGCCCAGGACGGATCGCGGCCGGTGAGTCCGAGCAACCTGTGTAGGGCGGGCGCGTCGCCCGGTACCGAGACGGCGGGGCCGAACAGCGCACCCTCCGTGCGTTGTTCGTCGGACACGGTTCCGGCGAACGCGAGGCACGCGGCGATCTCGTCGGGCTCGCACGCATAGGGCTGCCTGGTCGCGACGGCGAGGTCCCAGCCGTGCACGACGAGTTCGTCGAGTGCGACGAGCCCGGCGATCTCGCCTGGGAGATCGATGCCGCCCGCGCGGGTGGTGCCCGCCCACGCATCGGGATCACGCCACGCGTCGGCGAGGGCGCTCAGCCTCGCGGTGGCAACATCGTTCCAGCCGCCCGGAAGCTCACCCGTCGGGAGTGTCGGTGGCGTGTCGGTGAGGCCCTCGAAGTCCTTGCTTGCCGCCGCGGTGAAGGCGAGCGTCAGCCCGAGCACGTGGTCGACGAGCATCCCGACCGTCGCCTCGGTGCACGGTGTGGCCGCGAGCAGATGCTCGTCGCCGATTCCGTCGAGAACCCGGTCCATGCGGCGTGTCGCTACGGACAAATCGATCATGTCGGTCATCGGTATCTCCTCTGTGCGAAGGTCACCTGTGTTCCGACCGGCGACGCGCCCCGAACTCACCGCGTATCGGTGCGCGAGGGGCTCAGAAAAGTGAGGATCCGGCCGGTCTGTCCGAGGATGGCGTGACCGGCATCGGGCAGAACCTGCACGTCCGCATCGGGGAAGCAGCGCCGTGCACGCTCGGCGGTCTCGCCGGAATCGAACATGACGTCCCGTGTGCCCACCACCACCAGGACGGGCGCGGTCACGGTACCGAGCGCGTCGTCCGGAAATACCGGGAGTTTCTCCGTCCGGGGCCGGAACGCGCCGAACGTCTGTGCCACGTCGTCGAGCACAGGGGCGACCTCGGGGCCGGTCAGGCCCGTGACCCGTGCGACGGCGCGCCGCCGGCCCCACCGTCCGAGCGGCAGCGTCGCCATCGCGGGCAGCATGCGCAGGGGCGTCGCGCGGCCGATGCCGCCGGGGCAGAGGAGAACCAGGCGTGTCACGCGGCCGGGTCGCCGGATCACGTAGTCCAGCGCGCTCCATCCGCCGAGCGACATGCCGACCATCGCGCACGTGGTGATACCCAGTCCGTCGAGCACCTGGTCGAGCCACCGGGCGGGCTCGTCGGTGTCGAGCCGAGGTCGCGCCGGCGCGCTGAGTCCGGGTTCACCGACCAGGTCCACGGCGTAGGTGCGGAAGCTCCCGGCCCACGAGGCGATGTCACCGAGCCACGTCGACGTGTTCGCGCCGGCGCCGTGCAGCAATACGAGGGGAGGCGCATCCTTCGGGCCGGACGCCACCACGAAGGTCTCGCCTGCGTCGGTCGGGATCCGAACGTGTTCGGAGGGCACCGGCCACGTCGCGAGGTGCTCGCGATAGCGCTGCAGCACCTGCTCGGCGGCGGTGGCGGACTTGTAGATGGAGTTCACGACGCGAGGATCCCTTCGATGTAGTCGAGCAGCCGGGCGGTGTCGGCGAGCCCTCCGAGGACGACGACTTTCATGCGCCCGCGTTCCTCGTCGTAGACGGTGTCGATCCGCAGTGGTGGTCCGGCGTCGCGAGTGCCCGCGGCGGCGGTCAGCACCGTGGTGAGGCGGTGTGCAGTCTCCGGGCTCACGGCATCGATGTCGACGATGCTCGAGACGTCGGTGTGGCGTTGTCTTCGCACCGTCTCGCGCGGCGGCGCCGGTACCGCCCTGCCGGTGAAAGCGTCGAGGTCGGTGTGTGCGATGCGGTACTGCTTGCCGATGCGCACTGCGGGAAGCTTGCCGTCGCGGACGTAGTTCCGGACGGTGCGTACGTGCAGGCCGAGGCGTTCGGCGACCTGCTCGACGGAGAGCAACGTTTCTTCCATGAAAACACCGTATCGCTCCCTATCGTGATGTCAATAGGGAGCGATACGGTATTTTGGGGAGGGTAGGAACGGTGGTCAGGTGGTGAGTACCAGGAGGAATCCGCCGCCACCGGCGTCGATCCGCGTCGTGACCGACAGCCCCGGGGCGAGTCGCGACAGCCGGTCCACGAGCCAGTCACCGGCCTCGACCGCATCGGCCTTGCTCGGACAGCGGGCGACGGCGACGCGGCCACCCTTGCGCGTGAGTTGCTCGACCACACCGATGATCGGGGCGGGATCGACGACGAACAGGTGGTCGGGCCACGGCACGACGGGTTTGACCGCACCCTTCTTGGTGTTGCACGCCCGGTGCGCGAGTCGTTCCTGGCCGCCCTTCGCGCCCTTCTTCGCCGTCGTGATGCTGTCGACGCTCGGACCGCGCGGATCGTTGACCGACATGGTGGCGTCCACCGGCTCGTCACACAGCCAGCATCGCCACGCGTCGCGTTCGCCCACTTCGTCCATCTTGCTCATGGGGTCGACGCTACACAGCGGCGTGAGCGGGTCACCGTGCCGATAGCCCGGGGGCGAGGGACGACCGGCAGGTCAGCGCTCGGGACGTGGCGCGTGCGGGTCGACCGCGGGGAACACCTCGGTGGGTGCGTCGTCGTTGCGCCAGGCGGGGTCGGCGGCCGGCGCGCTCGCAACCGTGGCCGGTTCGCGCTGCTCCCGGGGCGCCGTCCGGTCGCTCTCGTCGGTCTTCTCGCCGCGACCGGCGAAGAACCGGCCGGCGGTCACTGCGGCCATCGCCGGCAGGAACACCAGGAGCACCGTGAACGCGGCACCGGAGGTCAGTTCGAACAGAATCGACTTCACGCCGATCGGGATGGCGGTGAGCGTATCGACGAGCCAGGTGAGGAACCCGGCCACGATGCCGGTGACGGCGCCGGCCGCGAGCCACCGCATCGTCAGGTCCTCCCCGTCGTCCGGGTCGGGGTACGCCCTCCGGTCGCGGATTCCGTCGATGCCGGCCCACACGACCGCCGCCAGAATGACGACGGCCAGACCCAGCCATCGCAGAATCGATCCCTGCAACGGCCACTGCATGAGGGCGGCACCGAGTAGGGCGCGCACGATCACGTGGACGAGGGAAAGCCCCAGTCCGCGAACCAACCACGGTTTCATGTACCCGAGAGTAACGGCTTCGGGCGGGAAAGTGTGTCTCGTCCCACACCGGGGCGCGGGGTACGTTGGGCGAATGTCCGCCGACCACGCCTCCCGTCGTCGCGCACTGCGTGCCCTGCTCGCCGAGCGCGACCTCGACGCCCTGCTCGTGACCGACCTTCTCAACATCCGGTACCTGACCGGCTTCACCGGTTCGAATGCCGCTCTCGTCGTCGCCACGGACGACGACTCCGACGAAAGCCGCACCGTGATCAGCACGGACGGCCGGTACGTGACCCAGGTCGCCGCCCAGGTTCCGGAGCTGCGCGTGGACATCGCGCGGGCCTCCGCCGCGCATCTCGTCGCCGCCGCGACCGAACCGCCCGCGACCTGGGGCTTCGAAAGTCACGTCGTCACCGTCGACGAGCGTTTCCGGTGGGACGGGCTCGGGAGCGCCGCGCGTTTCGTCCCTGCGCCGGGACTCGTCGAGGAATTGCGCATGGTCAAGGACGAATACGAGGTGGGCCTGCTCCGTGAGGCGTGGGGGGGGGGGGGGGCGCGCGCCCCCCGCACTGGCCGATCTGATCGAGGCGGGCGGTTTGCGGCCGGGGCGTACCGAGAAGGAGGTCGCGCGAGATCTCGAGTGGCGCATGTTCGAGCACGGCGCGGACGGCATCTCGTTCGAGACGATCGTCGCGACGGGCGAGAACTCGGCCGTCCCGCACCACCGGCCCACCGGCGCGGTCCTCGCGGCGGGAGATTTCGTCAAGCTCGACTTCGGTGCCCAGGTGGGCGGATACCACTCCGACATGACCCGCACGTACGTGCTCGGGCACGCTCAGGACTGGCAGCGCGACGTGTACGACCTGGTACTGAGGGCGCAGCGCGCCGGGCGGGAGGCACTTGCGCCGGGTGCGGAGTGCGCCGCGGTGGACGCCGCCGCGCGCAGTGTCGTCGCCGCTGCCGGGCATGCGGATCTGTTTCTCCACGGCCTCGGGCACGGGGTCGGACTCGAGATCCATGAAGCGCCGGGAATCGGGGCGGCGGCGACCGGTACACTTGTCGCCGGTGCGGCGGTGACCGTCGAGCCGGGTGTGTACTTCTCGGGGCGCGGAGGCGTGCGGATCGAGGACACGCTCGTGGTGCGGGAGCAGACTCCGGAATTGCTCACGCTCACCGACAAGACATTAACCGTCGTTTGAGGCGGTTTCCCCGACTCTAGGAGACGCGAAGTAAGTGGCTGACACCAGTGATTTCAAGAACGGACTCGTTCTGAAGATCGACGGCCAGCTCTGGCAGATCATCGAGTTCCAGCACGTGAAGCCGGGCAAGGGCCCCGCGTTCGTGCGTACGAAGCTCAAGAATGTGACGTCGGGCAAGACCGTGGACAAGACCTGGAACGCCGGTGTCAAGGTCGAAACCGCTACGGTCGACCGCCGTGACATGACGTACCTGTACAACGACGGCACCGATTACGTGTTCATGGACTCGCAGACCTTCGACCAGATCTCGATCAGCCCCGAGCTGCTCGGCGACGCCGCGAAGTTCCTGCTCGAGAACATGGCCGTGCAGGTCGCGACGAACGAGGACGTTCCGCTGTTCGTGGAGCTGCCCGTGACGATCGAGCTCGTCGTCAAGCACACCGACCCCGGCCTCCAGGGCGACCGCTCGACCGGCGGCACCAAGCCGGCGACCCTCGAGACCGGCGCCGAGATCCAGGTCCCGCTGTTCATCAACACCGGCGACAAGCTCAAGGTCGATTCCCGTGACGGCAACTACCTGGGGCGAGTGAACTCCTGAGTGTCCGGTACCCAGAAAAAGCTCGGGGCCCGTCACAAGGCCCGTAAACGCGCTGTCGATCTGCTCTTCGAAGCAGAAGCACGCGACGTTCATCCCGCCGACCTCGCGGCCGACCGGGTCGAACTCGCCATCGCGGACGACCAGGTCGCACCGGTCCCGCCGTACGCGCAGACCATCATCAACGGTGTCGCCGACAACCTCGACGAAACCGATCGCGTCATCGCCGACCATCTGCACGAGTGGACACTCGATCGGCTGCCCGCCGTCGACCGAGCGATCCTCCGCATCGCGGTGTGGGAGTTGTTCCACGCCACGGACGTGCCGCCGGTCGTCGCGGTCGACGAAGCCGTCGAACTCGCCAAGCAGTTGTCGACCGACGATTCGCCGGCATTCGTCAACGGCGTACTCGGCCAGATCGTGGCGGTCGCGGACCAGGTGCGCGCCGCAGCCGCAGCCACCCTGGTCCGGCCGCCTGCCGAGGCGCCCTCGCAGGACTCCGACGAGTCCTGACGGGACTTCGGTTCCACCTTCGTTGAGCGGGTTCCCGTGGGCATCGTCCCATCGGAGCCCGCTCACGTGCTTTTCATCCCGCGTTTCCACCGCCGGGGATGTCGACGTCCTGTGTTGCGCTTCACCCGCGCACCGCGCTTTCGGGCAGGTGCACGCTGCTAGGCTCGAACACTGTCAGGCATCCTTTAACGATCCGTCCAGTGAGGCGGAGAAGGAGGTCGCTGCATGACCGTGTCCGAGGACGGGTCCACAGCTTCTACCCATTCTGCGTCTCCCGCCGACGCACCCGCGCGTGAGCTTCTCTCCGCGGCGGATGTGCACCGCACCATCGCGCGAATCGCGCACCAGATCATCGAGAAGACCGCGCTCGACACCCCCGCCGAAGCGCGGCGTGTCGTCCTCCTGGGCATCCCGACGCGCGGCATCACGCTCGCGAACCGGCTCGCCGACCGCATCGAAGAATTCTCCGGCGTCCGCGTGCCCGTCGGATCACTCGACATCACCTTGTACCGGGACGACCTGCGCACCAAGCCGCACCGCCCGCTCGAGCGCACCTCGGTGCCCGACGGCGGCGTCGACAACACCCTCGTCGTGCTCGTCGACGACGTCCTGTTCTCGGGCCGTTCCGTGCGCGCCGCTCTCGATGCGCTCCGCGACCTCGGGCGTCCGGAAGCCGTACAACTTGCCGTGCTGGTCGATCGCGGCCACCGCGAACTCCCGTTGCGTGCCGACTACGTCGGGAAGAACGTTCCCACCGCGCGCAGCGAAGACGTGCGAGTGCTGCTCACCGAACAGGACGGCCGCGACGCCGTGGAGATCTCGGGAGGCAAGACCCAGTGAAACACCTGCTCACCATCGCAGATCTCGACAAGGATTCCGCGACAGGGCTTCTCGACGAAGCAGAACGTTTCGAGCAGGCGTTGCTCGGCCGTGAGGTCCGCAAGCTTCCCACGCTGCGTGGCCGCACCGTCATGACGGTGTTCTACGAGAATTCGACGCGCACCCGCGTCTCGTTCGAAGTCGCGGGCAAGTGGATGAGCGCCGACGTGATCAACGTCTCGGCCTCCAGTTCCTCCGTCCAGAAGGGCGAATCGCTGCGCGACACGGCGCTGACGCTGCACGCAGCCGGAGCGGATGCGCTCATCGTCCGGCATCCCGCCTCCGGCGCGGCGCACCGGATCGCGCAGTGGACCAACGAGTCCGGATCGGGCCCGGCCGTGATCAACGCCGGCGACGGAACACACGAACATCCGACGCAGGCGCTGCTCGACGCGCTCACCCTGCGTCAGCGGCTCGGCGGAATCGAAGGACGCCGCGTCGCGATCGTCGGCGACGTGCTGCACAGCCGCGTGGCGCGTTCCAACGCTCTGCTGCTGAGCATGCTCGGCGCGGAGGTCGTGCTCGTCGCTCCCCGCACCCTGCTGCCGGTCGGTGTGGAGACGTGGCCGGTGCGTGTCGCGGAGTCGCTCGACGCCGAACTGCCCGGACTCGACGCGGTGCTGGTACTGCGCGTGCAAGCGGAGCGGATGAACGGCGGGTTCTTCCCGTCGGCCCGGGAGTACTCGATCCGCTACGGCCTGAGCGCCAAGCGCGCCGCGGTGCTTCCCGAGCATGCTGTGGTCCTGCACCCGGGACCGATGCTGCGCGGTATGGAAATCGGGTTCCCGGTCGCCGACGCACCGCAATCCGCCATCCTGCAGCAGGTCGGCAACGGCGTGCACGTGCGCATGGCGGTGCTGTTCCGGCTGCTCGTCGGTACGGAAGGCAACCTGTCGTGAACGCCGCTTCGGAACACACCCACGGAAGAGGAGATACCCCGGTGACGCCGCAGGTGCTCATCCGCAACGTCCGGCTCTACGGCGAAGGGGATCCGGTCGACGTCCTGCTCGGCGACGAGCAGATCCTCGCCGTCGGACCGGGACTCGACGCCGACGCGAACGTCGAAATCCTCGACGGCACCGATCGCATCCTGCTGCCCGGTTTCGTCGATCTGCACACCCATCTGCGCGAACCCGGACGCGAGGACACCGAGACGATCGACTCGGGTTCGGCCGCGGCCGCCCGCGGCGGCTACACCGCCGTGTTCGCGATGGCGAACACCGATCCGGTTGCCGATTCGGCGGTCGTGACCGACCACGTGTGGCGTCGTGGCCAGGAGGTCGGCCTCGTCGACGTGCATCCGGTCGGTGCCGTGACGGTCGGTCTCCAAGGCAGGCAACTCGCCGAGATGGGGTCCATGGCCTCCGGCATCGGGCAGGTCAAGTTGTTCTCCGACGACGGAAAATGCGTCGACGATCCGCTGCTCATGCGCCGCGCGCTCGAGTACTCGTCCTCGCTCGGAGTGCTCATCGCCCAGCACGCCGAGGAACCCCGCCTGACGGTCGGAGCCGTGGCACACGAGGGACCCACGGCCGCACGCCTCGGCCTCGCCGGGTGGCCGCGCGCCGCAGAGGAGTCCATCGTCGCCCGGGATGCGCTTCTCGCGCGCGACGCCGGCGCACGCGTGCACATCTGTCACGCGTCCACCTCGGGCACGGTCGCGCTCGTGGAATGGGCGCGCTCGCAGGGCATCGCCATCAGTGCGGAAGTCACGCCGCATCACCTGCTGCTCGACGACTCGCGGCTCGAGACCTACGACGGCATCAACCGTGTCAACCCGCCGCTGCGTGAGCGGTCGGATGTCGAGGCCTTGCGCCGGGGACTGGCGTCCGGGGTCATCGACTGTGTCGCCACAGACCACGCTCCGCACGCCGATCAGGACAAGTGCTGCGAGTTCTCACAAGCGCGTCCCGGAATGCTCGGCCTCGAAACGGCGTTGTCCATCGTTATCGAGACAATGGTGCGTCCCGGTCTGCTCGACTGGCGCGGTGTCGCGCGGGTGATGAGCGAGCGCCCCGCAGAGATCGTCGGGCTCGACGACCAGGGGCGCCCGCTGGAGGTCGGTGAGCCGGCCAACGTGGTGCTCGTCGATCCGGACACCGAGTGGACGGTGCACGGGCCGGACCTGGCGAGCATCGCCGGCAACACCCCGTACGAGGACATGACCTTGCCGGGACGGGTCACCGCGACAGTGCTGCGCGGCCGGATCACCGCCCGCGACGGCGCGGTATACCCCCGGACCGACGGAAAGTAGGAACACGAGATGGACCGGATAGTGCTCACCGTCGGATTTCTGGCGTTGTGGGTCGTGCTCGTACTGCTGATGTGGAAGGGCTGGCGCGGCCGGGCCCGACGACAGCAGGACGCGATCGGGGAACTGCCGGTGGTGCCCGCGGAACTGGGGGAGCGGCTCATCGAGCCGAGCACGGGCCTGTACGTCGGCAGCACGCTGGCGCCGAGCTGGCAGGACCGCGTGGCGGTGGGCGACCTCGGCTTCCGCGCCAGTTCCGAACTGAGCCGGTACCGGACGGGAGTGCTTCTGGAACGGCACGGCGCGTCGCCGATCTGGATTCCCGAGGAGTCGATCCGCGCGATCCGGACCGAACGCGGCTTGGCGGGCAAGGTCATGACGAAGGACGGCGTGCTCGTGATCCGGTGGCAGCTGCCGTCGGGGACCGAGGTCGACACGGGCTTCCGTGGGGACGACAAGTCGATCTATCCACAATGGACTCGGGAACAGACTCGGGACGAGAACGAAAAGTGACGATCACAACGACGATGACGATCACAGCGACGACGAACATCACGAAGACGAACACGACACGCGAGATTTCCGCCCGTACGGCCGGTTCTGGTGCGGTCGAGAAGAACGGAGACAACGCATGAGCGGCGGAACATTCGGAGCCGGCACCGCGGTGCTGGTCCTCGAAGACGGACGGGTTTTCCGTGGCACGCCTTTCGGTGCGGTCGGACAGACCCTCGGCGAGGCCGTGTTCAGCACGGGCATGACCGGATACCAGGAAACACTCACCGACCCCAGCTACCACCGGCAGATCGTCGTGGCCACCGCGCCGCAGATCGGCAACACCGGCTGGAACCACGAGGACAACGAGTCCGTCGGGCCCACCGGTGACGCCGCAGATTCGAAGATCTGGGTGGCCGGGTTCGTGGTGCGAGACCCGTCGCGACGTGTCTCGAGCTGGCGGGCGAGCGGATCGCTGCAGGACGAACTCGCGCGGCAGAACGTCGTCGGGCTCGCGGGGATCGACACCCGCGCACTCGTGCGGCACCTGCGCACCCGCGGCTCGATGCGGGCCGGCGTGTTCTCCGGCGACGCTCTCGTGTGGAAGGGCGACGACCTCGACGTCGACGCACTCCTCGACCGGGTCAAGAGCCAGCCGTCGATGCTCGGCGCCGACCTCGCCGGTGAAGTGAGCACCAGCAGCGGATACGTGGTCGAAGCCACCGGCGGCGACCCGCGCTTCACCGTCGCCGCGATCGACCTGGGCATCAAGACCAACACGCCGCGGATGTTCGCCGAACGCGGCATCCGCGTGCACGTGCTGCCGTCCAGCGCGACGCTCCACGACATCCTGGACCTGAAGGCCGACGGTGTGTTCCTGTCCAACGGCCCCGGCGACCCGGCGACCGCGGACGGGGCGGTGCACCTGACCAAGGAGGTGCTCGGACAGGGCCTGCCGCTGTTCGGCATCTGCTTCGGAAACCAGATCCTCGGCCGCGCGCTCGGCCTGAACACCTACAAGATGAAGTTCGGTCACCGCGGCATCAACATCCCGGTCGTCGAACACGAGACCGGCCGCATCGCCATCACCGCGCAGAACCACGGTTTCGCGCTCGAAGGTGAAGCGGGCCAGGAGTTCGATACTCCGTTCGGCCGCGCGGTGATCAGCCATACGTGCGCCAACGACGGTGCCGTCGAAGGCGTCAAGCTCGCCGACGGTTCCGCGTTCTCCGTGCAGTACCACCCGGAGGCAGCGGCCGGGCCGCACGACGCCTCCTACCTGTTCGACCGTTTCACCCGCATGCTCGAGGGAGAGAAGAACTGATGCCACGCCGTACCGATCTCTCTCACATCCTGGTCATCGGCTCCGGCCCGATCGTCATCGGACAGGCCTGCGAGTTCGACTACTCCGGCACCCAGGCGTGCCGGGTCCTCCGCGAGGAGGGCATGCGCGTCTCGCTCGTCAACTCCAACCCGGCGACGATCATGACCGACCCGGAGTTCGCCGACGCGACCTACATCGAGCCGATCACCGCCGAGTACGTCGAGAAGGTCATCGCCGCGGAAGCTGCGAACGGCACTCCGATCGACGCGGTGCTCGCGACGCTCGGCGGCCAGACCGCGCTCAACACCGCCGTTGCGCTGTCCGAGCAGGGCATCCTCGACAAGTACGACATCGAGCTGATCGGCGCGGACTTCGACGCGATCCAGCGCGGCGAGGACCGGCAGAAGTTCAAGGACATCGTGGCCAAGTGCGGTGGCGAGTCCGCCCGCTCCGCGGTCTGCTACACGATGGACGAGGTCCGCGCGACCGTCGCCGAACTCGGATACCCGGTCGTGGTGCGCCCGTCGTTCACGATGGGCGGCCTCGGCTCCGGCATGGCGTACAACGAAGCCGACCTCGAGCGCATCGCCGGTGGCGGTCTCGCCGCGTCGCCGACCGCGAACGTGCTGATCGAGGAGTCGATCCTCGGCTGGAAGGAATACGAACTCGAGCTGATGCGGGACGGTCGCGACAACGTCGTGATCGTGTGCTCGATCGAGAACGTCGATCCGGTCGGTGTGCACACCGGTGACTCGATCACCGTGGCACCGGCGATGACGCTCACGGACCGCGAATACCAGAAGATGCGCGACCTCTCGATCGCCATCCTGCGTGAGGTCGGCGTCGAGACCGGCGGCTGCAACATCCAGTTCGCCATGGACCCGAGCGACGGCCGCCTCGTCGTCATCGAGATGAATCCGCGCGTGTCGCGGTCGTCGGCGCTCGCGTCGAAGGCCACCGGCTACCCGATCGCGAAGATGGCCGCCAAGCTCGCCATCGGTTACACACTCGACGAGATCGTCAACGACATCACCAAGGAAACGCCCGCGTGCTTCGAGCCGACGCTCGACTACGTCGTGGTCAAGGCTCCGCGGTTCGCGTTCGAGAAGTTCCCGGGCGCAGACGGCACCCTCACCACCACGATGAAGTCTGTGGGCGAAGCGATGTCGATCGGCCGCAACTTCGCCGAGGCCTTCGGCAAGGTGCTGCGTTCGCTCGAGACCAAGCGTGCCGGATTCTGGACCGGCCCGGAGGTCGAGGGGTCGCTCGACGAGCTGCTGAAGGCGATCGAGACGCCCACCGACGGCCGGATCTACCAGGTCGCCCAGGCGTTCGAGCTGGGTGCGACCCTCGAGCAGGTCTTCGAGGCCACCAAGATCGACCCGTGGTTCCTCGAGGAGATTTCGCAGATCGTCGGGATGGGGGACAAGGTCCGCGCCGCCGAGACGTTCGGTGCCGAGGAGCTGCGTTACGTCAAGCACCACGGTTTCTCCGACCGCCAGATCGCGGCGCTGCGTCCGAGCCAGTTCGCGGACGAGGACGCGGTCCGCGCGCTGCGCAACGAGCTCGGCGTGCATCCGGTGTACAAGACGGTCGATACCTGTGCGGCGGAGTTCGAGGCGAAGACCCCGTACCACTATTCGACCTACGAGCTCGATCCGAACGCGGAGACCGAGGTCGCGCCGCAGCCCGACAAGCCGAAGGTGCTGATCCTCGGCTCGGGTCCGAACCGCATCGGCCAGGGCATCGAGTTCGACTACTCGTGCGTGCACGCGGCCCTGACGCTCTCAGATGCCGGCTACGAGACCGTGATGGTCAACTGCAACCCCGAGACGGTCTCCACCGACTACGACACCGCCGACCGCCTGTACTTCGAGCCGCTCACCTTCGAGGACGTCCTCGAGGTGTACCGGGCGGAGTGCGAGTCCGGCACGGTCGCCGGGGTCATCGTGCAGCTCGGCGGACAGACGCCGCTGGGGTTGGCGCGGCGGCTGAAGGCGGCGGGAGTCCCGATCGTGGGGACGAGCCCCGAGGCGATCGACCTCGCCGAGGACCGCGGCGAGTTCGGACGGGTGCTCGAAGAGGCCGGTCTGCCCGCCGCGAAGTACGGCACCGCCACCACCTTCGACGGTGCTCGTGACATCGCGGCCGAGATCGGTTACCCCGTGCTCGTGCGCCCGTCGTACGTGCTCGGCGGCCGCGGCATGGAGATCGTCTACGACGAGAAGTCGCTCGCGGACTACATCTCCCGCGCCACGGAGATCTCCGACGACCGCCCGGTCCTCGTGGACCGCTTCCTCGACGACGCGGTCGAGATCGACGTGGACGCCCTGTGCGACGGCACCGACGTCTACATCGGCGGGATCATGGAACACATCGAGGAAGCCGGAATCCATTCCGGTGACTCCGCGTGTGCCCTTCCGCCGATCACCCTCGGCCGCTCCGACATCGAGAACGTGCGCCGCTCGACGGCAGCGCTCGCGGCCGGGATCGGGGTCAAGGGCCTGCTCAACGTCCAGTACGCGCTCAAGGACGACATCCTGTATGTCCTGGAGGCCAATCCTCGGGCGAGCCGCACGGTGCCGTTCGTGTCCAAGGCCACCGCGGTCCAGCTCGCCAAGGCGTGCGCTCGGGTGATGCTCGGTGAGTCCATCGCCGAACTGCGCGAGGCCGGGATTCTGCCGGCCGAGGGCGACGGCAGCGTGATTCCGCTCGGGGCACCGGTAGCCGTGAAGGAAGCGGTGCTGCCGTTCAACCGGTTCCGCCGCGCCGACGGAACCGGTATCGACACGTTGCTCAGCCCGGAGATGAAGTCCACCGGCGAAGTGATGGGCATCGACGACGATTTCGGAACGGCGTTCGCGAAGAGCCAGACCGCCGCCTACGGATCGCTGCCCACCTCGGGCACGGTGTTCGTCTCGCTCGCGAACAAGGACAAGCGGTCGATGATCTTCCCGGTCAAGCACCTCGCCGACCTCGGATTCCACATCGCTGCCACCGTCGGGACCGCAGAGGTCCTGCGCCGCAACGGTGTTCCCTGCGAACACGTCTACAAGGTGTCCGAGGAGGAACGCCCCGAAGGTGCACCGGACGTGGTCGATCGCATTCGTGCCGGCGACATCGCCATGGTGATCAACACGCCGTGGGGTAATTCCGGACCCCGCGTCGACGGGTACGAGATCCGCAGCGCGGCTGTCGCGGCGAACATTCCGTGCATCACGACGGTGCAGGGTGCGTCGGCGGCGGTGCAGGGCATCGAGGCAGCCATCCGCGGTGACATCGGCGTCAGCTCGATTCAGCGGATGCACGCACGACTGCGCGAAGCCGCGGTCGCCGGACAGTCGTGACCACGTTCGGAGAGCGGCTCGCGGATGCGCTCGCGAGCCGCGGGCCGCTCTGCGTGGGCATCGACCCGCATCCGCAATTGCTGACGGCGTGGGGTCTCGGAGTCGACGCCGACGGACTCGACAAGTTCAGCGAGCTGTGTGTGGAAGCGTTCGACGGGGTCGTCGCCGTGGTCAAGCCGCAGGTCGCGTTCTTCGAGGCGTTCGGTTCGGCGGGTCTGGAAGTTCTCGAACGCACCATCGCCGTACTGCGCGGTTCCGGGACGCTCGTCGTCGCCGACGCCAAACGCGGCGATATCGGCTCCACCATGGACGCGTATGCCCGCACCTGGCTCGCCGACGAGTCGCCGCTGTGCTCGGACGCGGTGACCGTCTCGCCCTATCTCGGTTTCGGTGCGCTCGCTCCGGCACTCGATCTGGCGGCGCAGACGGGCCGTGGGATCTTCGTGCTGGCAGCGACCTCGAATCCGGAGGGAGCGCAGGTGCAGCGGGCCCGGCTCGACGACGGTCGCACTGTCGCTCAGGCGATGGTCGACGAGGCCGCGGCGTGCAATACCGGAGCCGGCCGCCTCGGGTCGGTCGGTGTGGTGGTCGGCGCGACGCTGACCGACGCTCCCGACT
The DNA here is from genome assembly GCF_049311045.1 of Rhodococcus sp. 7Tela_A2. Lineage (NCBI taxonomy): Bacteria > Bacillati > Actinomycetota > Actinomycetes > Mycobacteriales > Nocardiaceae > Rhodococcus > Rhodococcus sp. 7Tela_A2. Next base: position 37,267 of record NZ_JAXION010000035.1, read on the forward strand.
TGCGGGCCTTGAACGGCCCCATCCTGATGCCGGGAGTGGGGGCGCAGGGCGGAACCGCCGACGACGTCCGACGGCTCGCAGCGGGCAATCTGAGGGCCGTGGTGCCGAACGTGTCCCGGGAGGTGCTGCGCGCGGGACCGTCCGTCTCCGCGTTGCGGGAGGCTGTCGCCCGCACGGTCGAAGGATTCGCGTTCCTTCAGGACTAGTTCCTCCACGACCGAGTTCCTCGAGGGCTGAGGGGGTCGAGGTCCGTACGTGCACGTGTACGGTCCTTGACCTGCGGATCCGCGCGCCGCGACACGCGGAACCGCAAGATTTTTTTCCGGGGTTCTCGATGACACCCTCCACGGCCGGCAGTGATCTTGCGCGCTCACCCGGCGGTGGCGGCGTGTATGTCCATCGAGACGCCGTGACCTGCGACTTTTCACCGTTCGGGCAGGTCGGCCCGCAAAATTCGCGGGATCTTCCGGCGGCGTGTGGGCCCCGGAATCGGCACGCACTACCGCACGGATTTTCGAGCGTCACGGCGGGGGGGCGGTTCGCATTCGACGGAAGTCGTGAGTACGGTCGCTATCGCCGCTGGTTACAGCGGTGAAGACTGAATTCCAACGATGAGACGGAGGAACCGTGGCCCTTCCCCAGCTGACCGATGAGCAGCGCGCCGCTGCTCTGGAGAAGGCGGCTGCTGCCCGTCGTGCCCGGGCAGAGCTCAAGGAGCGCCTCAAGCGCGGCGGCACCGACCTGAAGCAGGTGCTGAAGGATGCCGAGAACGACGAAATCCTCGGCAAGATGAAGGTTTCCGCTCTGCTCGAGGCCCTGCCGAAGGTCGGCAAGGTCAAGGCGCAGGAGATCATGACCGAACTGGAGATCGCTCCGACCCGCCGTCTGCGCGGACTCGGCGATCGCCAGCGCAAGGCCCTGCTCGCCAGGTTCGATTTCGACGCCTGAGACCGTGGTAGCTGACGCACACCCCGTGACGGACAGCGCAGCCGCAGCGCGGTGGGGCC